>JBFIMP010000240.1:0-4182 GCA_041611635.1 Christiangramia sp. | reverse complement strand
TAATAAGTGAGCAGGGAGAAGTAGTGAACCCTGGCCAGAACCAGCTTTTCAGGTTAATAAGCCTTGATAACATGTATGTAGAGGCCGATGTTCCTGAAAATTACCTTAGTAAGATTTCGAAGGGAACTGAAGTGAAAGTAAGTATCGGGTCAGTAGGTCGTGAATTTGAAGGAAAGATCAGCCAGGTTGGAAACAACATCAATCCAAACAACAGAACTTTCAGAATCGAAGTTGCTGTACCAAACGAAAATGGCGTGATTAAACCCAACCAGATCGCCACCATCAAATTAAACGATTACTCCAAGGAAAATGCTATAGTAATCCCGGAGAGCAGTATTCAAAAAAATGCCCAGGGAGAAAGTATAGTTTATGTCCTGGAACAGGAAAACACAGAGAATTTTGGTACCGCGAGAAAAGTGGTCGTAGAAACCGGAATGGTCTATAACGATTCTATCGAGATCAAAGAAGGACTGGAAAGCGGACAAATCTTAATTACCGACGGAGCGAAAAACATACGCGACGGTCAGGAAGTTAAATTCAGAAAATAAGCAGAATGAAATTAGATAAAGAATTCAAACTCTCCTCCTGGGCGATAGACAACAAGATGACGGTTTATGTGATCATCGCCATCATTTTTATAGGTGGTTTACTTTCCTATTATAGTATGCCCAGGGAATCTTTTCCTGAGATCATAGAGACCAAAATTTATGTAAGTTCTATCAACCCGGGTAACTCGGCAGAAGATGTTGAGAAATTCATTACCGAACCGCTCGAGGAAGAATTCAATGACGTAGGGGGTGTAAAGGAAATCAGCTCTACTACCCTTCAGGATTATTCACTGGTTATTGTGGAATTTGAAGAAGAGGTAAATGTTGATGTCGCCAAGCAAAAGATCAAGGACAAGGTAGATCTGGTAAAAGCAGAAACCACCTGGCCTACTCTGGATAATGGCGCTAAGGTTGAGCCCAATGTTTTTGATCTTAACTTATCTGAAGAACAACCTATTCTGAATATCAACCTTACTGGTGATTATACTGTACAACAGTTGAAGGATTACGCCGAATATCTTCAGGAAAAGATCGAATTACTTCCGCAGATTAAAGAAGCCAGTATTCGTGGTGCAGAGGATATGGAGGTGGAGATTGCTGTTGACATTTATAAGATGAGCGCTTCCGAAGTCAGTTTTCAGGATATCATAAGCGCGGTAAGTGCTGAAAACAGGACAATTTCTGGAGGTAATATTATCACCAGTGGAGTGCAAAAAAACATCAGGATCATAGGAGAGATAGAGGATCCGGCCGAACTAAGAAATGTGGTGGTAAAAAGAGACGGCGGGAATATTTTCCTTAAAGATATTGCTGAAGTTAATTTTCAGGAAAAAGACGCTACTACCTATGCAAGGGAATATGGTGAGCCTGTAGTAATGCTCGATGTTAAGAAGCGAAGCGGAAAGAATATGATCGAGGCTGTAGATGAGATCAAGGAAATTATCAAGACCGAGCAGGAAGAATATCTTCCGGAGTCTTTAGACATAAGTCTTACCAATGACCTCTCTACCGATACCCGCAACCAGGTAAATGATCTGGTAAACAACATTATTTTCGGAGTGATCCTGGTAGTACTTGTATTGATGTTCTTCCTTGGCTTTCGAAACTCCCTTTTCGTTGGACTGGCGATTCCGTTGTCCATGTTCCTTTCCTATATCATTCTTTCCAGCCTTGGTTATACCCTGAACACTATGGTGCTTTTCGCACTGGTAATGGGTCTGGGGATGCTGGTGGATAACGGTATTGTGGTTGTGGAAAATGTCTATACCCTGATGGATGAAGGCTGGCCAAGAAAAAAAGCGGCCAAGCAGGGCCTTGGTGAGATCGCCTGGCCTATCATCGCTTCTACCGCAACTACCTTAATGGCATTTTTCCCACTGGGATTATGGCCGGGAACCATAGGTAAATTCATGGTGATCTTCCCTATAACACTCTCTATCGTTTTAGGTTCCTCACTTTTTGTGGCGTTGATCATTAACTCCATGCTAACCTCGCAGTTCATGAAGACAGAAGAAGGAAAGATCTCCAAAAAGAGATTGATTAGGGTAAGTGTTATTATGGTTTTGATTGGCGCAGTATTACTGGTATCTGGTTACCTGGTAAAGGTTGGAGCTCTAAGAGCATTAGGTAATTTATTCCTATTGGGCGCAATATTAATGTGGTTCTACAAATATGTACTTTCTGGAGCCGTTAAATACTTTCAGTTTAAGTCACTTAAAAAACTGGAAAGTAATTACGAACGATTTCTAAAATTCGCCTTAAGAGGAAGAAAAGCGTACGGTTTCTTCTTTGGAACGCTGCTTTTATTATTCCTTTCTTTTGTATTAATAGGACTTGTGCAGCCAGACGTTCTATTTTTTCCGGAAAACCAGCCTAAACAGGTGATCACTTATATTGAATATCCTGAAGGTACCGAGATTGAAAAAACCAATGAACTTACCAAAAAAGTAGAGAAGCAGATCTTTGACGTAATTGAAAAATATGAAGATGAAGATGGCTATAACTTTATGGTAGAATCTGTTATTTCACAGGTAGGTGAAGGTGCCGGAAACCCTCAGACAGATGGTGGACAGCAAAATGAAATGCCTCACAAAGGTAAGGTAACTATTGTTATGCGAGAATTCAAGGAACGCCGCGGAGTGGAGAGTTCGCAGGTCCTGGCAGAAGTTCGTGATGCGGTTAATGAATTTCCTGGTGCTTCTATCCAGGTTGAAGAAGATGCAGCAGGGCCTCCAGCAGGGTACCCCATAAATATTGAATTAAAAGGGGAGAATTATGAGAACATGCTTGCCGAAGCTGAAAACCTTAGATCCTATATCCAGGAATTAAGCATTCCAGGTATTGAGGAACTTAAAATTGATGTGAACAAGTCTAAACCAGAACTTGATGTAAGAGTCGATAGAAGAAAAGCAGGCCAGCTTGGAGTTTCTACCTCCCAGGTTGGGCAAACTTTAAGACGTGCTATTTACGGTGAAGAAGTTTCAACTTATAAGGAAGGTGATGACGATTACCAGGTCAATGTTCGTTTTAATGAAGAATTCAGATATAATGAAAATGCGCTTTTCAACCAGCCAATCACCTTTAAGGATCAAAATTCAGGGCAAACCAGGCAAATCCCAATCTCATCTCTGGTAGAGACAAAGGTTGCCTCTTCCTTTAGCTCTATTAAACGAAAAGATCTTAAAAGAGTGATCACGGTTTATTCTAACGTGCTACAGGGATACAATGGAAACCAGATCGTAGAGCAATTAAAAACCGCTCTTAAGAATTACGAGATGCCAGAAGATATAAGCCTGGAGTTTACCGGAGAGCAGGAGGAACAGGCAGAAAACATGAACTTCCTGTTAAAAGCACTTCTAATTGCTCTTGGTGGAATTCTGCTTATCCTGGTTGCTCAGTTTAACTCGATCTCCAAACCAATAATTATTTTGATGGCGGTAGTATTGAGTCTTGTAGGGGTATTCCTTGGACTTATAATCTTCCAGATGGATTTCATTATTATAATGACCATGATGGGAATCATTTCTCTGGCAGGAATCGTTGTTAACAACGCGATCGTTCTAATAGATTATACCCAGATCCTGATAGATCGCAAAAAAAGGGAACTGGAACTTGAGGAAGATGAGCTGTTAACCAGAGCGCAGTATTTCGAGGTTATTGTTAGAGGGGGTAAATCAAGATTAAGACCGGTACTCCTTACAGCGATCACCACGGTTCTTGGTTTGATCCCTCTGGCAGTAGGACTTAACATAGATTTCTTTGGACTAATTACAGATTACGACCCCGGAATATATATTGGAGGTGACAACGTGATCTTCTGGGGGCCACTGGCATGGACGGTGATCTTTGGGCTTGTATTTGCCACTTTCCTTACACTGGTGGTAGTACCGGTAATGTTCTACCTGGTGAACCGGGCCAAGGTGAAGTTTGCGGATAAACGAAAAGAACGGCAATTGAAAAAAGCCTGATAACAAAAAACCCCGAAGCAAGGCTTCGGGGTTTTTAATTGAAATATTTATTTTTTCTGTATTGATTTCTCACTAACGAACTTTCGTTTTTCCAACTGTTCACACTTGCAATTACGCTATTCTGATAGTCCACTTCAGTAAGTTTATCTTCAGACCAGAAAAACCAT
>JBFIMP010000239.1:0-4197 GCA_041611635.1 Christiangramia sp. | reverse complement strand
TTATCACCCGGAAACAGAAAATATCTCAGAAACCGAAAAGGTTTAATCTAAAAATTTAGCTTTTAGTTCGGGAGTAGGGATCATACATTGATCTTTTTTTCCGAACCATTTATATCGGTTACTGGCAATAAGATCATAAACTCTATCCCTGAAAACTTCAGGAATAAAAAGGAAGTTCTTTAGTAAAGAATAGCCTCCGGAAAGATCTCTGGAGATCTCCAGGGCGGCAGTAGATTTTCGGTAATATGCTATTCCCGGCTCGATAAGGATAATAGAATCTATTTCGTTTGGATCCAATCCTCTTTCTTCAACAAGCTTTTTCCCTAGTTCACTTTGCAGGGAAGCGAATCTAAAAATATCTTTTTTATCGTGCTTAATGATACGCTGTATCGCATTATTACAGAGGTTACAAACTCCGTCGAAGAGAACGATCTTCTTATTTTCAGGGATATCACTCATAATCTATTTTTTAGCAGACTGCACTAATTCCAGTTGTTCCAATCCTACCGAGGTAGTAAACATACCATAATTTACAATAGCTTTTCCTTTTTCTATAGTGTCTATAGAACCAACAGCCTTACCGTCTTCCAGGCGTACACGATCTCCAACCTTTAGTTTTGCCTTTGGCTTGTTGGCCTCATGCTTCTTGATCTGTTCTTCCTTCTTTTTCTCTTCTTTTTTCTTTGCCCGTATAGGTTGGATCTTTTTCTGAACCTCCTGTTTAAGCTGCTTCTCTTTAGCCTTTTTCGCTTTCTGCTTTTTTACGTCCTCTTTTTTCCTTTTGGAATTTTCGATCTCCACCATTTTCAGAAATTCACCAATCAGCTCCTTTTTCTTTTTATTGCTGAAGTATTTTTCGCTGAGATCATTTACTTTTTGACCCAGGTAAATAAGCCGTTGGTTGGAGTCATAAAGCTCCTGGTAATTTTCAAGCTTCTGCTGGATCCTGGTATTTATTTCTTCCAGTTTTTCCTTTTGCGCGGCGGCCTTTTCTTCCTTTTCCTTTAATGAGTCGGTCGTTTTTCTTAAAACTGAACGTTCTTTCTGAAGATTGGCGATACTTCTGTCAAATCGAATCTTACCTTTCTCCACCTTTTTCTTAGAGCGATTAATGAGACTATAAGGAATACCGTTCTTCTGGGCTACCTCGAAGGTAAACGAGCTGCCTGCTTCACCTACCTGCAGTTTGTAAATAGGCTCCAGGGTCTTATTATCGAACATCATGTTGGCATTGCTCATTTCGGGCAATTCATTGGCCAGTTTTTTCAGGTTCGCGTAGTGCGTGGTTAGGATACCATAGGAACCTTTCTCATAAAAAACTTCCAGGAAAGTTTCTGCTAAGGCCCCGCCAAGTTCCGGGTCACTCCCGGTACCAAATTCATCTATCAGGAAGAGGGTCTTGTCATCACATTTCCGAAGGAAATAATTCATGTTCTTCAACCTGTAGCTATAGGTGCTCAAATGATTCTCAATAGACTGGTTATCTCCTATATCTGTAAGAATCTTTTTAAAAAGGCACATCCTGCTGTATTCATGAACCGGGATAAGCAACCCACTTTGCAGCATTACCTGTAGCAATCCCACTGTTTTAAGGGTAATGCTTTTACCCCCGGCATTTGGTCCAGAAATTACCATAATGCGGTTATCTGGCATTAACTCTATGCTCTGAGGAAAGGTCTTTTCGCCTTTCTTTTTATTATTCAGGTAAAGCAGCGGGTGATAAGCCTCTTTTAAATGTAGTTCCCTTGTTTTAGTAACTTTCGGCAAAATCCCGTTGATCTTCTCAGCATACTTGGATTTTGCAGCGATCACATCCATGTCGCTTAGAAGCTCCTGGTATTCTATAAGTATCTCCCGGTATGGACGGGTAAACTCTGTAAGTTCCTTTAGAATTCTTTTTACCTCTTCCTTCTCTTCATATTCAAGATTATTCAGTTCCCTGGTATATCTGAAGGTGGTTTCCGGCTGAATATAAACGATACTCCCGGTTTTGGAATTACCCATGATACCGCCCTTGACTTTTCTGCGGTACATTGCTTTTACCGCAAGCACACGAACATTCTCCATTACACTTTCCTTGATCTCATCAAGATAACCGTAAGATTGATAGGTGCTAAGTGCAGAATTAAAACTGGTGTTGATCTTTCCTCTAACCGAATTTATGGAGCGTCGCAGATCCTGTAAAAGGGGAGAGGCGTTATCTTTCATTTCTCCGAAACGGTCTATCACCGCATCGATCTTATCTGTTAAACTATGATCAAACTCAATATGAGCTACAGTTTCTGACAGTGCCGGATATGCCTCCCGGTATTTGTTAAAATATTTCAGGTGTGTATTCACGGTTTCTGTAATCGCAGAGATCTTTCTAAATCCGCCGATCTCAAGTACAGAGCCTTCAATTCCTAATAATTTAATTTCGGGCTGAATAGAATCGAACCCATGATTCGGGATCGGTTGATCCTGGGTTTTAGAATTGAAATATTCATTGGTTTGGTTAAGACCAAAAACCGTTCTGTTATAATTTGGATAAGGTTGAATACTTAGGGCCTTTTCTTTTCCCTGCCCGGTAATGCATAACTCACTAATCTGTTCACATACCACCGGAAACTCAAGATCATCAAGACTCCTGGAACTAATTTTAATCATATCAATTTTTCCCTACTTTTGAGGCCGTACAAAGTTACTCAATCTCATGAACCTAAGTATACACCAAAGCTGGAAAAAGGAACTTGAAACTGAATTTGAAAAAGAATATTTTAAAGATCTTTTAAACTTTGTTAGGCGGGAATATTCAGAAAATATTTGTTATCCGCCGGCTGAAGATATTTTTTCTGCCTTCGATCATTCCAGATTCGAAGATACCAAAGTGGTGATTTTAGGCCAGGATCCCTATCACGGCGAGGGCCAGGCTAATGGATTATGTTTTTCGGTTAAAGATGGTATTACTTTTCCACCTTCCCTGAGGAACATTTTCAAGGAAATAGAGGATGACCTCAATAAAGCAATTCCTGCAACCGGTAATCTCGAAAGATGGGCAGACCAGGGTGTTTTATTGCTGAATGCCACACTTAGTGTAAGAGCTCACCAAGCCGGCTCACACCAGGGAAAAGGTTGGGAAAAATTTACCGATAACGTAATCAAAACTATTTCTGATGAAAAAGAAAATGTAGTATTTCTTTTATGGGGCGGTTATGCCCGGAAAAAATCCAGGCTTATAGATAATTCGAAGCACCTGATCTTAAACAGTGGTCATCCTTCACCATTAAGCGCGAATCGGGGCTTCTGGTTCGGGAATAAACATTTTAGCAAGGCTAATAGCTATTTAGTAGAGCATGGTAAAAAGCCTATAGACTGGTAATTTATCTTCCAAGAATGTGACGATCTTATTCATTTCAGCTTTTAAATGGGTTTTAATTCCTTGATTTTATGTGCTCCATATAGCTCATATTCTGGTATTCCCCTGTGTTAATAGAAGTTTTTATCTGTTTCAAAGCCTGGGCTGTTAGTAAGACATCATTTTTAGAATTCTTTTTGTCGGTATAGTGCATCTCGGTCACCAATCCTTCTGAAAATCTTTTGATGAGGCCTGGATCTATATTTGGTAAATCCTTAGCCATAGATCCTGATGAATTGAAGAGATTGCTCATTTCAATAGGTGCTTCCGAGGTATGGTAAACCTGGGCGATATATTCGTCATTTTCAAGTTCTACCCCTTTGCTCTTAAAGCCGATAATGGTCTTATCTGGTAGTTCCCTTATTTTAAAGTCGCCCATATCGGCGGGATTTTCCTGATCTTGTATGGAATGGATCTGGAGCATTTTTGTATTTCCGGCTTCCATGAACATAACCATGGCTTGGATATTTGAATCGAAGACCATGGTCGCTTCTTCAGATTTTTGAATTTTCATTTTAATCCCCTGATAATTCGAGTTCTTTTTAAGAAGGAATATCAGATCGAGATCATCCTGTTTCTGGTTTGGCATTTCCATTTTCAGGTGATACTGCCAGTCGAAACTGTAAGTAGCAGGTAAATCTCCCTTTCCCACTTTACTTTTTCCGGGATTTGAAGGTATCGATTGGTTATACGTAGACTCATTGCCGCTAGTATTCCCCTGTAATCTGTTCTTCTCACTTGATGGCGTCGTATCTGCACCCGCCATAAATAGATCCTGAAATGGCTGTTTTACTTCCACGGCT
>JBFIMP010000238.1:0-4206 GCA_041611635.1 Christiangramia sp. | reverse complement strand
ATCTCTGAATTTTCCACTTCTTTTAATACCGCTAATACTTCTTCTTCGGTTATTTTTTTGATCGATTCTTTGGCAGGACCGGTTAGTACGATAACCCTGTTCTCATCATGGATAAAATCATTGATAAGCGCGTTGATGTTGCCTAGGCTAATGTCATCCAGGTTTTCTTTTGCGAACTCGTAAGTCCATTCAGTTCCCGGGATAGGAGAATTTTCAAGGAAGTTATAAACATATTGATTCACAAGTCTATTACTTTCCTGCTTATCACGATCCTTATATTGCTTTTCCAGCCTGGCTAAATATTCCTGCTTGGCGCGGTCAAATTCATTCTGATTGAAACCGTATCTTTTTACTCTCTCATTTTCTGTAACCAGAGCTTTTAAAGCAGTTAGCTGGTCATTTTCACCGGTCATGGCGAATGACTGATAAGCGTCTTTTAAAGGAGAATAAGTTCCGCCATAATAAGAGTATCCATAAGTGAAAGGCGGAGTAGGGCTGTTAGCAAGCTCTTCAAGCCTGTTATTGATCATGGTTGAGAACATATTCTGCTCCAGTTGCTCCTTATAATCGTCTATGGTAACCACATCCTTCGCTTCTTCCATATCTTTATAATAGATCTGAACCCTGCTAAAGTTAGCTTCTGGATCTGATGCTATGGCCACGAAAGTCTCTTCGTGGTTAGGCACTCCATATTCTTTCCTTTCCACCGGATTTTCTCTGGCTTCAAGATTTGAAAAATGAGATTTGATCTTTTGCTCGATCGTTTCAACATCCAGATCTCCAACGGCGATTACAGCCATTAAACCTGGCCTGTACCAATCTTTGTAATAACTGCGAATGGTCTCATAATCTGCATTTTCGATAACTTCTTTTTTACCAATAGGTAATCTTTCAGCATATCTTGAATTATACATAACCTTAGGCAAGTATTCCTGCATCATGCGCTTATCGGGGCCAAGACCAAGACGGTATTCTTCCATTACCACTCCGCGCTCGCCGTCGATAGCTTCTTCGGTTAAAAGCGCATTATGCGCCCAGTCTTCAAGAACGGTGAATCCACCGTCCAGTTTTTCTGGATCGTCACTCGGGATTGGTAAAATATATACCGTCTCATCGAAACTGGTGTAGGCATTCAGGTCTGCGCCGAATTTTACTCCAATACTTTGCAGGTAGTCTACCAATTCATTTTTCTCAAAGTTTTTGGTGCCGTTAAAGTTCATGTGTTCAATGAAGTGGGCCAGACCTTGCTGTTCATCGGTTTCCAGGATAGAACCCGCTTTTATGGCAAGTCTTAATTCCAGTTTGTCTTCCGGTTTCCCGTTGTTTCTAATGTAATAGGTAAGTCCGTTATCCAGCTTGCCAATTTTAACATTGGGGTCTGTTGGGATCTTTTCTGCTTTTTTGGTTTGGGCAAAAGCATAGTTAGACACAACCAGAAATAATACCCATAGGGTACTGGTAAAGTAATTTTTCATAAAATTTTATATAGGTGTTACTAAATATGCCCGTAAGATAGAGTTTTCGAGAAATATTCTCATAAAACCGGGCTTTTTTTAATGAAAAAATTTCACGGTATCCTGTAAAATAAAAACCGGACCGATTCCTGGTGTTTTCAGGATTTGGTCCAGTCTTAATAAAATGATATTTTTTTACCTAGCCGTTCTTCTTTGACTTGATCATATTTTCAAGCATATCCCACATTTCTTCAGGAACTGCTTCCAGTAGATTGAACTGTCCGGCGCCTTTTAACCATTCACCACCATCTATGGTAATAACCTCTCCATTTACATAAGCTGAAAAATCTGAAACCAGGTAAGCAGCTAGGTTCGCCAGTTCCTGGTGATCACCAACTCTTTTCAAAGGTACTTTTTTAGCAAGATCGAATTTCTCTTTCAGGTCACCCGGAAGAAGCCTATCCCAGGCACCTTTAGTTGGGAATGGTCCCGGAGCGATCGCGTTGGATCTGATTCCGTATTTAGCCCATTCCACAGCTAAAGACCTGGTCATAGCCAAAACACCGGCTTTTGCCGTTGCACTAGGAACAACATAAGCAGAACCTGTCCAGGCATAAGTGGTCACGATATTAAGGATCGTCTTGTTTTCTTCTTTTTGATCTATCCAGTGTTTACCAAGAGCCAGGGTACAGTTCTTACTTCCTTTTAATACGATATCGATGATAGTATCAAAAGCATTGGCGCTTAATCTTTCGGTAGGAGAGATGAAATTTCCGGCAGCGTTGTTTAGAAGAATGTCTATAGATCCAAACTCTTTTACCACCGCATCGCGCATAGCTTCTACCTGGTCATAATGCCTTACGTCACATTGTACAGGGAAACATTTCCCACCGGTCTCTTCCTCGAGTTCCTGTGCCGTTTTCTCAAGTTTCTCCATATTTCTTGAAGTGATGGCAACTTTGGCCCCAAGCTCAAGAAAATATTTGGTCATTGATTTTCCGAGGCCGCTACCGCCACCGGTTACGATAATATTCTTTCCTTCAAGAGCATCGTCGCGAAGCATTTTTTTCTTTAAATCCATATTGCTGGTTGGTTTTATTCGTCGATTAATATTTCTAACAATTGTATGGCGGCATCACTAATCTTGGTACCCGGACCAAAAACGGCTACCGCGCCAGCATCGAAAAGAAACTGATAATCCTGTGACGGGATCACCCCACCAACAATTACCATAATATCTTCCCGGTCTAATTTTTTTAGCTCTTCAATTACCTGTGGAACAAGGGTTTTATGTCCGGCAGCCAGCGAGGAAACACCCAGTATATGCACGTCATTTTCCACGGCCTGCTGAGCAGCCTCGGCTGGGGTCTGGAATAACGGGCCTATATCAACATCAAAACCAAGATCGGCGTAACCGGTGGCAACTACTTTGGCCCCGCGATCGTGACCATCCTGTCCCATTTTTGCGATCATGATCCTAGGTCTTCGGCCTTCCATTTCAGAAAACTTATCTGCCATCTCCCTGGCCTTATTAAATGAGCTGTTATCTTTCATTTCTTTTGAATATACTCCACTAAAAGATTGAATTTTCGCCTTATACCTACCGTAGATATCTTCCAGAGCATCACTTATTTCACCTAGACTTGCTCTTTCTCTGGCTGCCTCTACCGCGAGGGCCAGTAAATTAGCATTTTCTTCCTTAGCGGCTTTTCTTAAGTTTTCCAGTGCCTGCTGAACTTTCTTTTCATTTCTTTCAGCCCTTATCTTTTTAAGTCTGGCCACCTGCTGTTTTCTCACGGTTTGGTTGTCTACTTCCAGAGTGACCAGCTCATCTTCTTTTTCGAGACGGTATTTATTCACCCCTACGATCACATCGGTCTCACTGTCTATTCGCGCCTGTTTTCTGGCGGCAGCTTCCTCTATCCTTATTTTCGGGATTCCGGCTTCAATAGCCTTGGTCATTCCGCCCAGTTCTTCAACTTCCTCAATCAGCTTCCAGGCCTGTTCTGCGATCTGTTCCGTTAATTTTTCAACATAGAAACTTCCTGCCCATGGATCAACAGTTTTGGTGATATTGGTTTCCTGTTGCAGGTATAATTGGGTATTTCTGGCGATCCTTGCTGAAAAGTCTGTAGGTAGAGCGATAGCTTCATCCAGGGCATTGGTGTGCAAGCTCTGAGTTCCGCCGAAAGCAGCTGCTGCAGCTTCAATGCAGGTTCTCGCAACATTATTAAATGGATCCTGTTCTGTTAAGCTCCATCCACTGGTCTGGGAATGGGTTCTTAAAGAAAGAGATTTAGGATTTTTTGGATTGAACTGTTTTACCAGTTTTGCCCAAAGCATTCTGGCGGCACGCATTTTCGCGATCTCCATAAAATGGTTCATCCCGATTGCCCAGAAAAAGGAAAGTCTTGGAGCGAAACTATCTATATCCATTCCTGCATCCAGTCCTTTTCTAATATATTCCAATCCGTCAGCCAGCGTATAGGCCAGTTCAATATCACAGGTCGCACCGGCTTCCTGCATATGATATCCGGAAATACTTATACTATTGAACTTCGGCATATTCTGAGAGGTGTACTCAAATATGTCTGAAATGATTTTCATCGAAGGGGTGGGAGGATAAATGTAGGTATTACGCACCATAAACTCTTTCAGAATATCATTCTGAATGGTTCCTGAAAGCAATTCCGGTTTTACCCCTTGTTCTTCAGCTGCCACTATATAAAAAGCCATAATAGGCAGAACAGCT
>JBFIMP010000237.1:0-4215 GCA_041611635.1 Christiangramia sp. | reverse complement strand
TGAAATCCTCTTTAATGAAAACTGGCAGGAGGGAATGGCTTCCAGTATCAGGGCAGGCCTGGAGAGGTCTCTGGAAATGGAAAAAGATCTGGAACATTTATTTATCCTGCTTTCAGATCAACCATTTGTGAGTAAGGAACGAATTGAAGCCTTGATAAAGGCACAATTAGCCGCAAACAGTGAGGCTACTTTTTCAGAATATGACGGAGATGTTGGTGTTCCTGCGATTTTTTCAAGTTCGGTATTTCCCTATTTGAAAGAACTGAAAGGAGATCACGGAGCTAAAAAATTGATCTATACTAAGAAAATGCAGTTCCGGACGGTGAAATTTGAAAAAGGGAATTTTGATGTGGATACTAAAGAAGATGTTGAATTATTAAAGAGGTTAGAGAAAAAATGAAAGTGAAGGTAAAATATTTTGGAATGATCGCTGAATCTGCGGGTAAAGCAGAAGAGGTTCTGGATGTTGCTCCAGGAACGTCGGCTATAGAGCTGAAAGATCAACAGGTTCAGAAATATCAGATAGCGGATGCCGAATCTGTACAGCTTGCAGTGAACCAGAATTTAGATAACAAAGTAGAATTAAATGAAGGCGATGAGGTGGCTTTTTTACCGCCATTCGCAGGAGGATAATGAGATACGACCGACAAATAAAATTAGATGAAGTTGGAGTTTCCGGTCAGGAAAAACTCCGCAATTCCAGTGTGCTTATTGTTGGTGTTGGCGGATTGGGTTGTCCTGCCGCGCAATATCTGGTGGGGGCAGGGATTGGGAGAATTGGACTCATAGATCACGACCGGGTTTCGCTTTCAAATCTTCATCGGCAGTTATTGTTTACCGAGGAGGATCTGGGGAAATCCAAGGCTGCAGTGGCAAAGTTGAGACTTCAGCAGATCAATTCAGAAGTTGAAATTGATGTTTTTGAAGAACCCTTAAGTACAGAGAACGCGGAAAACCTGTTTCAGCTTTATGATATTATCCTTGATGGTACAGATAATTTTGAAACAAAATATTTGATCAATGATGCCTGTATTCTAACAGAAAAACCTTGGGTCTATGCTTCGATCTATAAAAATGAAGGGCAGCTTTCAGTATTTAATTTTCAGGAGGGGCCATCTTACCGGTGCCTTTTCCCGAAGACCAGCAGGCAGAATATAAGTTGTGAAGCAACCGGAGTGCTTGGTGTTACCCCGGGGATTCTGGGAACCATGCAGGCCGCTGAAGTTTTGAAAATGATACTAGATGCAGGAAATGTACTTTCTGGAAAATTAAAACTGATTAATATACTATCTGGGCAGGATCAACTATTAACTATTTCAAAGAGAACAGAAGAGATCGAGAAGGTCAAAAAGCGAGGAATTATTCCCGTGAAAATAGAATGTAAAATTTCAGACGAGTCAAAATTATACCTTGATATCCGTGAAATATTTGAACAACCAAGGGTCAATTCAGGAAAAGTTCTTCAAATTCCGCTTAGCGAACTGGAAGATCGTATAGAAGAAATTCCGAAGCAGGAAGAAATACTAGTTTTTTGCCAGTCGGGAAAAAGAAGTAAAAAAGTAGTGGATTTATTAAAAGCACAATTCGAATTCAATAATCTAATAAATGTTGAGGGAGGAGTAGAAACAATAATTGATGGATAATAAGAAACCAAAAAAAGTATTTGTACAGGGCGCGATTCCGCCGGAAAAGATTGCTAAATCAATTGCGAATCATCAGTCCAAAACCAATATTGGAGCACATAGTATCTTTCTGGGCCAGATCAGGGCCGATGAAATAAATGGAAAAACTGTGAGTGCCATAGATTATTCAGCTTATGAGGAAATGGCTGAAAATGTTTTTCATGAGATAAGAGAAGTGGCATTTTCGAAATTCGACATTACCTGCGCTCATATTTATCATAGTTTGGGAGAAGTTAAAACCGGAGAGATTTGTCTTTTCGTTTTCACTTCTTCGGCGCATAGAAAGATTGCCATAGAGGCCTGCAACTTTTTTGTAGAGGAAATCAAGGCCAAAGTGCCAATTTTCGGAAAAGAGATATTCGAAGATGAAACTCATCAATGGAAAGTGAATAAATAGATGGTAGATATAACGCATAAGATTACGACGCTTCGGGAGGCTACTGCCATTGCGGTGGTACAGACTTCCAGTGAGGAGACAATTCAAGCGATCAGGGAACATAAAGTTCCGAAAGGGAATGTGTTCGAAATGGCTAAGGCCGCGGGATTACTGGGAGTCAAGAAAACACCAGAGTTGCTTCCGGACTGTCATCCGTTACCAATAGAGTATACCGGAATTGAATACGAAATAAATGGGCTTGAGATACAGATATCGGTTACAGTTAAGACGATCTACAAGACCGGGGTTGAGGTGGAGGCTATGCACGGTGCCAGTATTGTAGCGCTTACGATGTATGATATGCTGAAACCTATTGATAAGAATGTGGAGATCGGGACCATCCGGCTTCAGAGTAAAAAAGGTGGAAAATCATCCTTTAAAATCAATTCTGAAGGTCTTAAGGCAAAAATCGTGGTGTGTTCAGATACTATTTCAAAAGGCAAGGGAGAAGATAAAGCCGGAAAGGCGATCGCCTCAAAACTGAAAGAACAGGGAATTGAATCTGAAATTAGAATTATTCCCGATGAAGCCGATGAAATTAGAGCAGCTTTGAAAAATGCCGGAACAGATATGGTCATTTTCACCGGTGGAACAGGAGTAGGGCCACGTGATGTAACTCCGGAAACTATAGAATCCTTGCTGGATCTAAGGTTGAAAGGTGTAGAGGAGCAAATGAGAAATTACGGTCAGCAGCGGATGCCATTCGCCATGTTATCAAGGTCTGTAGCCGGGATCATGGACGGAAAAGTAGTGCTGGCAATGCCAGGCTCAACCAAAGGTGCTGCGGAATGCATGGATGCGATATTCCCGCATGTTTTGCACGTTTTTAAAGTGATAGAAGGAAAAAGACATGATTGAAGAAAAGCGGAAAATAATAGATAATTTTGGACGACCTCATACCTATCTCAGGATCTCCCTGACAGACAGGTGTAATCTTCGTTGTTTTTACTGCATGCCGGAAGAGGGGATTGAACTCATGGAGAAATCCAATATCATGACTCTGGAAGAGATCATAGATCTGGCTAGAACATTCCGGAACCTTGGAGTGGATACTATCCGTCTCACCGGCGGAGAGCCATTGGTGCGAAAGAATTTCGGCTACCTGGTAGAGGAACTCGCTAAACTGGGAGTCACTTTAAAGATCACTACCAACGGGATCATGCTGGATAAATACCTGGATCTTTTTCAGAAGATAGGTTTAAGAAAGATCAATCTCAGCCTGGATACCCTGGATAAAGCGAAGTCGGTTTTTATAACCAAGCGGGATTATTTTGACCGGATCTGGAAGAATATCCAGCAGGCTTTGGAAATGGATATGGAGGTGAAGCTGAATATCGTACTTATTAAAGGTGTTAATGACAACGAGATCAATGATTTTATAGAGCTGACCAAAAATAAAAATCTTACGGTCAAATTTATCGAGTTCATGCCTTTTAAGGGCAATAAATGGGACTGGAGCAAGGGTGTTTCGGAACAGGAAATCCTGGATTTAGTTTCTGAAAAATTCGGCGAAATTGAGGAATTGAAAAACCCTAAACATAGCACGTCCAATAATTTTAAGGTGAAAGGATATACAGGAAGTTTCGCGATCGTGAGCAGCATTACCAATCCGTTCTGCTCTGAGTGTAATAGAATCAGGGTGACGGCCGACGGGAAAATGAAAAACTGCCTTTTTGCCAATTCTGAAACCGATCTGCTCACTCCGCTCAGAAATGGTGATGAAATGGATAATATTATAATTAATGCGATCAAGACCAAGAAATTTTCACGGGATGGAATGGATGTGAAAATGGATCCTGAGCATTACGAAAAGAACAGGTCTATGATATCAATAGGAGGTTAATGGTAACAATTAAAGAAGCTTTAAAGATCATTCAGGATCAATCTGTAAAACTGAAAACTGAAACCCGGCATCTTGAGGATTGTCCCGGGTTTTCCCTTGCCGAAAATATCACTGCTGCATTTGATATTCCTTCATTCGATAATTCCGCGATGGATGGTTATGCTCTCTGTGGAATTTATCAAGAATATAAAATTGTAGGTGAAGTCGCTGCCGGTGATATGAACAGGATAACATTGAAAGAAGGGGAGGCCGTT
>JBFIMP010000236.1:0-4223 GCA_041611635.1 Christiangramia sp. | reverse complement strand
ATCCACAAATTGTTTAAGATAGGTAAGTATCCTGCCTCCGGTGACCATCCCACTGCCTGCGATAACGATCCTGGGTTCTTTTTTATCTATTATTTCCCAGGTCCTTTTAAATGAAGAGACCAGTTCGAACCTGTTTTTCATCGCTTCGAATTCGTGTGGCGGGATCTTATGGTATTCAGAGAAACTGCTGAAAACGTGGGTGGCATTAATGCCCATGGGACTATCTATGAATACAGGGATTTCAGGAGCTCTATTATGCTTAAAAAGCTTCCAGAGAAGATAGACCAGGATCTGCAATCTTTCTACGGCAAAAGAAGTGATTAGCAAGATACCCTGCTCATGGATGATTTCTTTGATCAACCTGGACAAGATCTTTTCCACATCCTCCTCGGGATGTAATTTATTACCATAGGTGCTTTCCAGAAATAGGTAATCTGCCCATTTGGGTTTCTGCGGGGCCTCGAGTAATACATCCTTACTTCTCCCAAGGTCTCCTGAAAACAGGAAAACCTTCTCTTTTATGTGCAGCTCTACAGAACAGGCGCCAAGGATATGTCCTGACTTTATAAATCGAAATTTAATATCTGATGTTAGTTCTGTCCAGACCTCAGGTTCAACACTTTTAAAAAGCGCAATGGTATTTTCTACGTCATCCAGGGTATACAAAGGTAGTGCCGGAGAATGTTTAGAATATTTCTCTTCATTTGCAATTTCAGATTCTTCCTCCTGTATCTTTGCGGTATCTTCCAGAATGATCTCAGCAATAGCCAGGCTGGGAGGGGTGGCTAATATTGAACCCTGAAACCCCTGTTTTACCAGTTTTGGCAGGTAGCCCGTATGGTCCAGATGACCATGGGTGAGGATGACATATTCTATTGAAGCAACATCTACGGGCAGATCTTCCCAATTAAGTAATCTTAGTTCCTTTAAACCCTGAAACATTCCGCAATCTATCAATAAACCTGTGTCTAGATACTCTAAATAGAACTTTGATCCGGTCACAGTCTCTGCTGCACCAAGGAATTTTATTTTAACTTTATTATTCATCGCATTTTCCTGTATTACAAAGCATCTTAAATTCTGCAGTTATTCTGCTCTTTCTGCTTTCTGAGATGCTCTGGTGATCCAATAAAAATGGCTTTTCAAGGATATGTCTTCCCAGCACGATTCCCCTTTTCAAGAGAAAATCTTTTTCTTCAGCAGATAAAAGAGTAGATGTGGTAATGGGATATGCTCCAGATCTATCGATTAAATCTTTCAAACTTTCCCCCTTGGGCAGATCCCAACTCAATAATTTAATCCCTACACAGTTTCCATAGGCTATGGCATCTGAAGTAAATCTTGTGTTGGTCACCAGCCAGCCCTGCCCATGATCTTTATGTTGTTCATGTATATATATATCCTGAAATCTTGAATGGATATAAAGAGGGATCTTTACATCACAATTCCGGCCTTCTTCATTATGAAATTTACACTCTATAAGATGTCTTTTGGAGTCCTTAAAGGCTATAATATCTATCTCATGAGAAACGCACTTTCCCTGAAGGGTTTTGTTGAGACTATTTTCATAACCCTGTATACCCAGAATTTCAGCAATATATTTTTCGAATGGGAAACCCGATGGCCCAAGCTCATATATGGCTTTTTTTAATCCATAACGTGATGCGTAGGCTCCTTTGTAATCTTTAAGCAAAGCGAACGCACGATTATATACCTCTTTCGTGGATATTCCATGATAAATTTTATCTCTTATTTCGTCTATGATGTGAGAAACCATTGCTTTGGTAGCACCGCTTTTGAGGAGGGATCTCCGCAATTTGGAAAAAGAGAATTTCACCCTTTTACCTGAAGATTTAATGATATCTGGACTATTTTTTCTCATGGTTTTTCTGCAATAAGAGTGAATCAGGCCGGTTTCCCGAAAAGTATCTTTACCTTGGTTTTATTAAGCTCAAGGATGGTGAATATCCCTAGAATGATCCCTAATATTCCGGTGAGACAATTGATAATTGCGATAACGAAAATGAAATCATAATTACGTTGCTCTCCCAGGTATTTCGCGGCTAATAAAGTCAAGATCCCCATTGCCAGGAAAAAGAGAAATAAGACAATCCCAACAATCATAACTATTGCCCCGCCTATTAAGGAATTTTCTCCATGCGTATCATTTTCATTAAAAATATATACCCCAAGAAAAATATAGAATAATGGGATGAGGCTAAAGGCAAGGATCATAATGCCTTTGATGATATAAAGGATCTTGAAAATCCTAAGGTTGTGTTCTTCTGGTTGCATGTCGTATCTATTTGATAATTTAATTCTTCACCTAAATGATCCTTCACAAAATTTTTATTTCTGTGGTAAGATTAAAAGGTCTAAAAAGCTGTAGAAGCAGGGCAGGCTATGATCTGGAAGAATTATGACTTAATAATGATTAATTAATGTGGCGAAATGTCATTTTTCCAATATCATAATTAACGGCTTATGGTAAATTTACTAAAGATATCTCATGTTTTTAGCATTTTAAAAAACTGATAAACAAATATTTGTGGTTATTTTAATATCTTTATAAGGATGATAATAAAAACCAAGAAATTATGAGACGCGCACTTTGTTTGATTTTGATATTGATGCTTTTTACTTCTAGTTACGCTCAAAAGGAGACTTTTCTAACGTTTGAGTTCATGAAAGTAGATAACGACCAGGAACCATTTTATAATGAGACAGAAGCTTTTTGGGAGAAAATCCATGAGCAACGAGTCGCCAGTGGTGATATCGTTGGTTGGGATCTTTGGCAATTATTACCAGGTGGAGAAGACCAGGGATATCAATATTTAACTGTTACGGTATTTGATGATCCGGTAAAAATGATGCGGGCGGGAGAAGGAGTGATGGAAAGCGCAAGGATGGCCTACCCCGATCTTAGTGACGAGGAACTCGAGAACCGGGTTAATCTCGCCGGTGGTTCCAGAGATCTATCTGTTAGATTATATCTGAAGGTCATAGACCAGGCTAATCCAGATTACGAAATGAAACAGGGGATGGTCGCATCGATAGACCTGATGAAAGCCAAAGAAGGCCGTTATGAGGACTATGAAAGTGCAGAGAGTAAAACTTTTAAGCCATATCATAAAACCTATATTGATGCTGGGGCAAAAGGAGACTGGCAGCTTTTAAGAGTTCTTATGCCACAGGGAACCGAAGTCTATGCCACTCATATTACTGCGAATATGTTCGATAGCTGGGAGCAGTACCTTAATTCTATGGAATTTGATGGCGGGATGACGCCAGATCTTCAAACTAGAATGGAAGACGGGATTACTACCAGAGATCTAAGGTGGGTGTATATGGCCACTCTTTTAAGAATAGTGAGATGATGAATATATCTAATAATAAAAAAGGCCTTTGAAACTTTCCTTGGGCCTTTTTTATTTTTAATGCATTAAATAAATTTACGCGATCCTCTTTTGCTTTTGATGTCTTATTGCATCTTTAATTATCCTGAAAATTTCTTTCTTTATGATTTGATATTTACTATCAAACTCATGCATTTTGATCATTAATTTTCGATGTTCATGTTTATAATCCCAATCACTTTGATCCGGATCATGTTTCACAAATAGGATTTTAACACCGTTCTTATGATTACTCACATCTGCAAGTAATTTAGAAACTTCTTGTTTTAGTTCTGAGAGCTCTTCCAGGTAGTTTTCAGCTTTATCTATTAAGTGTGACTCCACAATAGGAAAGATATTATTTTTCAGAAGGTTCTTTAGAAATTCTATCTCCTTCAAAATAAAACTGAGTCTGGAATGCCAGATCACCGAATATTTATGAATAATATCTGGCGATTCCCAGCCATAGGCATTAGATGCTTTTGAATTCATGATTATTGATTTATGGTTTTGGCTAAATATTATTTTAAAGTTTGCGGTAAGAACAAACGTTTAGAAGATCTGACGAAATTGTCAGCACAGGGAACTAAAGAAATTAATAAGGTCCTTTGGACCAGGTTATAAGGTATAAAATTAGGTCGAAAAAAACCATTATTCTTATCAAATTATATGAGAAATTTAGAAATAAAATGAGCAAATAACTTAGTTCTTTTGAGCACTATTTTAGAAAATCACATTCTTCATAAATAGGCTAGGAGGTATCATCATCGTTTATCACCGGCCTTCGATCGAACTCGATTCCCCTGGAAGTCAAAATTGATAAGAACT
>JBFIMP010000235.1:0-4224 GCA_041611635.1 Christiangramia sp. | reverse complement strand
GCCGCTTGCGGTGAAAAGCTATTTGAAAGCGATGCAAAATTTGAGAGCGGTTGTGGATGGCCTAGTTTTGATGATGCCATCGAAGGAAAAGTTGAATATATCCAGGATCGAACATTTGGAATGATACGCACCGAAATCCTCTGTGCCAGCTGCGGAAGCCATCTTGGCCACGTTTTTGATGATGGCCCTACAGAGACTGGCCAGCGTTATTGTGTTAACTCGGCTAGCATAGAATTTAATAAATAACTTAAACCAATTAATCATGAAAAAACTTTTATCACTTATAGTATTAACGAGTCTGTTCTTTGTTGCATGTTCAGATGGAGATCCGGGACCTCCGGGACCTCCAGGGGAAGATGGGCTGGATGGATTAGGATATACTTTTGAACGCACCATAGATCTTGAATATTTATCTGATGTAAATTATTATTCGCAGCTTATTGAGATCCCTGCTGCGGTAGATACCTTTGAACCGGAATCTGACGCTGTACTGGTTTACCGCCTGGAATTGCTGGATGCTCAAGGTGGAGGAACCATAGATTCATGGAGTCTTATCCCGCAGAATTTCTTTTTAGAGCAGGGTACTATCCAGTATGTATTTAATCATACCGTATCCGATGTTGAAATAATCATCGACGGAAATTTCGATCTTAGCGGTCTTAGCAGCCAGTTTACAGATAACCAGACCTTCAGGATCGTCGTATTGCCTTCTGCTACTTTTGAGGCCAATGCAGATGTGGATTTCTCCAATTTTCAACAGGTGAAAGACAGGTTCAATCTATCTCTGGAATAAGATCCTGAATAAAGAGATTTCAATAAAAAATTTTAAAAAGTCCGTCATTTTAATGGCGGACTTTTTTATTACCTATATCCCATTCATCGCACTTTCAGTTTAGGGTTTAATTCCTTAAATTCGCAAACTCTATAACAGATTCAAAATATTCCGAATATGAGTAAATATGATATTATAGTTTTAGGTAGTGGCCCGGGAGGTTATGTAACTGCGATCCGCGCTTCTCAACTAGGTTTTAAGACCGCTATTGTAGAAAAAGAAAGCCTTGGAGGTGTTTGCCTTAACTGGGGATGTATCCCAACCAAAGCGCTTTTAAAAAGTGCCGAGGTTTTTGATTACCTGAAACATGCTGAAGATTATGGCTTAAAGCTTGAAAAAGCTGATAAGGATTTCGGAGCTGTAGTCAAAAGAAGCCGTGATGTTGCCAGCGGAATGAGCAAAGGGGTTCAATTCCTAATGAAAAAGAACAAGATCGATGTTCTGGAAGGCTTCGGAAAATTGAAATCTGGGAAGAAAGTAGAAGTTACCGATAAGAAAGACAAGAAAACAGAATACCAGGCAGATAATATCATTATCGCTACCGGTGCTAGATCTAGAGAATTGCCAAACCTGAAACAGGATGGTAAAACTGTGATTGGTTACCGTGAAGCGATGACTCTTGAAAAGCAGCCAAAATCTATGATCGTGGTTGGTTCAGGAGCTATTGGAGTTGAGTTCGCTCACTTCTACAATGCTATGGGAACCGAGGTTACCGTGGTTGAATTCCTTCCGAATGTAGTGCCATTAGAGGATGAAGAGGTTTCAAAACAATTTGAAAGAAGCATCAAGAAAGCCGGTATTAAGGTGATGACCAATTCTTCTGTAGAAAGCGTAGAGAAAAAAGACGGAAAAGTGATCGCTACCGTTAAGACCAAGAAAGGTGAAGAAAAACTGGAAGCAGAGGTAGTACTTTCTGCGGTAGGAATAAAAACAAATATTGAAAATATTGGTCTGGAAGATCTTGGTATCAAGACCGAAAAAGATAAGATCATTGTGAATGATTTCTATCAAACCAATGTATCTGGAGTTTATGCGATTGGTGATGTGGTTCAGGGTCCTGCCCTTGCTCATGTTGCTTCAGCTGAAGGTATACTTTGTGTTGAAAAGATCAAGGGAATGGATGTGCAGCCATTAGATTATGGTAATATTCCCGGATGTACCTATGCAACTCCAGAAATCGCATCGGTTGGAATGACCGAGAAACAAGCTAAAGAAGCTGGCTACGAACTTAAGATCGGGAAATTCCCATTCTCAGCTTCAGGAAAAGCCAGTGCTTCCGGAAAGAAGGACGGTTTCGTAAAAGTGATCTTCGATGCTAAATACGGAGAGTGGTTAGGATGCCATATGATTGGTGCCGGAGTAACCGACATGATCGCCGAGGCTGTGTTAGGTAGAAAACTTGAAACTACCGGTCACGAAGTATTAAAAGCGGTTCACCCTCACCCTACCATGAGTGAGGCTGTAATGGAAGCTGTTGCCGATGCTTATGATGAAGTGATACACTTGTAAGATTTATTTAAGAAAAATAGAAAAGTCCCGAATTCAAAAGAATTCGGGACTTTTTTTATGCCAGATATTCGTTGCTATCCTGGAACTGCCTTAATATTGGTTGTTTTTTAGTTAGATGTGAGAGTTCATGCATTTTCAGCCAGATTTAAAATCACTTTAGAACGAGATCACAGAAGCAGAATTCGGTATCCCAGGCATCCTCATCATCCTGGAAGCAATTATCATCTTTATCCTTTGCCGGCATATAGGACCTGTTCACCTTCTCTCCTATCTTAAATGTAATTGGGGTATTAAATATTGGACCGTCGAAGACAAAGGTGTGAAACTCTCCATTCTCCCCGCAGGGATCAACATTTTCAGGCAGGTCATTAACGAATTGATGATCTATGACTCTTCCGCAGAAAGAATCATCCAGGTATTTAGAATTCGTACATACCACGATCGCTTTAAAGCCAAGATCTAAGAATTCTGTGATCAACTCAATGGTATTCTTTTTCCATAATGGAAATATGGCTCTGATACCCACCGATTTTAATTGGTCTTCCCTGTATTTTTTAAGGTCTTCCAGAAAGATATCGCCAAAAACGCTATGCGTGAAACCGTCAGAAATAAGTTTATCTGTTGCTTCCTTCATTTTCTGGTTATAATCCTCCATACTGGTTTCTGCGCTCAATTCAGAGATCTGAAGAGGCAGACCTAAAGATTCAGCCTGCTTCATAAGAAGTTCATTGCGAACCCCATGCATGGAGACCCTGTCTACATCCTTATTAACGGTGGTAAGTAACTTTTCTACTTTATAATCATCCTGCTTTTGGGCATAATAAAGCGACATCGCCGAATCTTTACCAGTGCTCCAGTTGAGATACGCCTTATTCATCAGTATCCCTCAAAAAACTCTGTATAGCCAGGTCATAGCTTTGCAGCCCAAAACCAACAATAATACCTTTTGCATTAGGTGAGATAAAAGACTTATGCCTGAAATCTTCCCTGGAAAATGTATTGGATATATGAACCTCCACCACCGGGATATCTATTGCAGCAACGGCATCTCCTATTCCAACTGAAGTATGGGTGTAGGCCGCTGCGTTTAAAATGATACCATCAAAATCCTTGCGGGCATTCTGTATCTTATCGATCAATTCACCTTCAATATTGGTTTGATCATAAGACAATTCCACATTCCTGAACTTGAATTGCAGGTCGGCAAAGTGATCTTCAAAACTTCGGTTACCGTACTTCTCCGGTTCCCGGGTACCTAAAAGATTAAGGTTTGGCCCATTTAGTATAAGTAGCTTCATATTGTAAAAGTAGCAAAATGAAAATATTCAGAAGATACTATGCAAAAATCAATGATCAAGAATTTGGTTTTAAAGCCTAAGCTTATTGTTTAATAATGAATATCTGTGCGGGTTGAAAAGCGCCTGCTGTTTTAAAATTTTTAAAGCTCTGAAAGGTATTTCCCGAGCCCAGGCAAAAAAGTTAGCTTGGCATATACCACAATTAATTTCGTTTTATACTTATAGATTAAATTGTAGGTTCATAGGAGTTTTTACAAGTAATAGCGGTAAAATTTAGCATATTATCTATAATTATGGGTAATAAAAAAAGCGAAGACATGGTCTTCGCTTTTTCATCTTCATAGGTATTAAGGATCTCTAGAACTGGAAACCAACTCCTAACTGAAACCCGTTATTTTTGATAGCATCATCATCGAAACTATCGCTATCGAATGCATCGGTAAAACCCTGCACATATCTTCCATTCACAAAGAAACCATTGTTGAATTTATAAGAAGCACCAAAAGCTCCTCCAAATTCAAAGGTACTGGCATATTCTGTATCAGATTCTAAATTCAAAACACCACCATCGAATTTATATTCTTC
>JBFIMP010000234.1:0-4270 GCA_041611635.1 Christiangramia sp. | reverse complement strand
CTTCTTTGAGTAAAAAATAATTGCTGAAAGCCTGTGGTGTAGCATGCAGGTAGATCTCACCCTTCCCAAATCTAGTTTTTATGAAATTGATCTTTTCTTCAGAATTCTTATCTCCAAAACTGGTAGTTCCAAGGACCACATTGTGAGTGGTATCCAATTTTTTAAAGAATATGGCCGGTAGATCCTGATCAAATTCCAAAGGCTTTTCAAATTTTAGCGAGGAATTCACCAGGTTTAGTTGTGGCCTGGACTTAAATTCACCGGCACTAATGTAGGAAGCAGTTTCCAGTTCTAAAGTGTCGGTTAAATGTTCACCAAAATCATAGGCAGAAATAAAAAGTTTATTCCCGTTAGAAACCCAGGTGAGGAGGTTTTTAAGTTCATTCTCATCGAAATTCACATAATTATTCAGGAAAAAATAAGTGCCCTTAGCAGTAGAATCTGCGAGGAATTCATAAGGCGGAATCCTGACTTCTGTAATCGCATCTTCTTGTTTATTCTTCCAGCTTTCATAGAAAACCAAAGCTCCCAGCGGAATTTTATCCCTGGATGTAAAACTTGGGGTCCAGTTGATGGGATCGGGTTCAGAACTCTCCAGCCAGGCCAGCGAGATGATAAGCAGCAGAAAAAGGCCGAATGCGATCTTATAGGTCTTATTCATCACTTACAGATTTTAGCAGCTGTTCCATTCTGGAGAATCCTTTTTCCACGAGCCTGAAATCTGTTTCAGAAACCTGGAAACTACCATACCAGATGAATTCATACAACTTGGTGATCTCATAAAAATGATCACGTATTTTATCATCTTTTAACTCCTCAGAATAATCTTTATTGGTCTTCTGATATTCGTAATCTATTAGTTTTAATTTATCCAGCTTACGCAGTTCGTTCAGGTAATAATAGCGCACCGCCAGCCGGAAGTGCCTGTTATTTATAGCTTCTTTTATAAGTGCGGGAAGATCCTGGCTCTTCACCAGTTCTTCCTCTTCAGTAAAAAAAACTTCACTTTGTTTAGGTTTCTGAAGTATCTTTCCTCCTGGATTAAGCCTTGAGAACAACCAGATTACCAGACCAAGGAGAATGAGTAGTAATAACCAGGGAAGGATGGTTATAAATAAGGCGAATATGGAGTTGGGTTCATAATCACCAAAAAGCCAGCTGATAAACTGATTATATTTTGCATTGATCCACTTTTTAAATCGCGACCACCAGCTTTCGTTTTCAACTTCGTCTATATAATCAAAATCTTCCTGGGTCTTGAACTCTGAAATTTTTTCTTCGTCAAATTCAAACGGAGTAAGGCCTTCGGTATTATCATAGTTTATCTCTTTTTTTTCAGCAATAGAATCAGCCTTCTGCGGATAGCTATTTCCGAAGAAAAGAAAAAGAAGTATGACAAGAATCCGGTTTTTCAAAACTAATTTTTATTTCCCAGGTTCTGAATGGTTTCGTAAGTCCCGGTAAAGTTTTGCTTCTCATTCAGATTAAAATAAACGAAGGCCACCCCAATTGGAGTGATGGTGTAAATTATATACTGAATGGTCGAGGTGAAAACATTGATATAAAGATACCCAGTGCCCAGCAACTCTGATGGATCTGAAGCTGAACCTTCACTGGCTACAGTAAATGCACGAAAGAGCATATAAAAGATTGCTGGTAGCTGGAAGACCAGGCTTATCAGGTAAACTATTAGACCAATGCATAATAAGGTGGCAAAGGTCATCCACCAGTTGTCTTTCACGAGTCTGAAAGAAGATGAGATACTTTCCAGAACGCTTTCCCTTCTAAAAACCATGATCGCGGTAGACAAACTAAGAGGAATAGCTACAAAAATTCCGGGAATTAAGAATGCGATGGTTCCTGCAAAAATCAGGATCCAGGAAATCAGGGTTAGAACCAGAAGTTTACCGAAGTCTGCTTTCATACCCTTGCTTACTTCAGAGGGGGTTATGCTTCCCTGATTATTTATATAGGAAAGTATTATGTGATAAACGGTCCCGGTCATGGTGGAAACATAAAGCAAATAGGCCAGCATCATTAAACCAAAAGACAGGATAAAATCTGATCCTTCCAGGCCCGTAGCAAAAAAAGAGGTGCCCATGGTAGACCACGAATAATAGGTGACCGCAGCAATTAGCAATAAAAATACAGGCCCTACGATCTTAAGAAAGATCTTACCAGCTTCTTTATAGTTTTGTCGCAGGAATTTAAAGGTAACACTTAATATTTCTCCCAGCTCGCGCTGCTTTTTAAATTGGATTGTTTCCGGATTCATTCTTAGATTTTTTTAGTAGGTATAAAGGGTAATAAACATAATAAAACAGGATCATAGCCAGAGAGATCAAAATGATCAAAATCGCGATGAGATCTGGCATCCCGGTCAACCTCGTGACAAAACCTTCCAGGAAACCGGCGATCACAAAAAAAGGAATGGTACTTACCACGATCTTTAAGCCGTCTTTAATTCCCATAGTGAAAGATTTTAACCTGGAGTAAGTACCGGGGAAAAGAATGCTTTTCCCAACCACCAGGCCTGCGCAACCAGCAACGATAATCACAGATATTTCGATAGTACCGTGAATCCATATGGTCCTCGCAGATTCCCATAATAAGCCTTTGTCGTAAAAGAAATACTGAAAACTTCCCAGCATGATCGCGTTCTGCATTAACATGAAAATAGTGCCAATTCCTGCCAAAACGCCCAGGGAGAAAGCCATGAGCGAAACTCGTATATTATTTATGGTGATCCCCAGGAACATATCTGTTTCGGTCATTTCTTTATAGACCGCCATAGGATCGTTATTGGCGATATTCTCCAGGGTCATGTTTACATAGGCATCACCAAGTATAGATCTTACAAATGAGGTGTCTGAAGCGGAACTAAAAGCTCCAATGATGGTAAAACCCAGGAATATAAGAAAGCTTAGCAAAAGCTGCTTTTGATGTTTATGAAATTCTGAAGGAAATTCTTTGGTGAAAAAACTTATGACCCTGTTCCCAGACTCCTTTTTGGAGCGATATATTTTTTGATGGGCGGCAGAGGCGAGACCGTTGAGATATTTCGTGGTATTGCTTTTAGGATAGAATGTTGCAGAATAACTAAGGTCGTCACTTAATTCAACATAAACATCTGAAAGCTGCTCTGGGGAAAGGGTTCTATTATTTTGAAGGAGGCTTTCGTACTTAACCCATTTATCTTTATTTTGCCTGACAAAAGCAGCCTCGCGCATCGGAATATTGAATAAAACCCAAAGTAACATATTTAATGGATAACTTTCAAATTGAAACCGCTCAAAATATTAGTATTGAACAGAATGTTGCGGGAATTGGTGAACGTATCCTTGCTTTTATTATAGACCTTGCAATTATCGTCGTTTATATGATCTTCGCATTCTTCATCATCGCCGGGATCAAAGGAGATAACGGAAGTTTGATGATGTACTACCTCGTTCTGGGATTGCCTTCATTCTTATATTATTTGCTATGGGAAACCTTCTGGGATGGGAGGACCCCCGGAAAGGCGCTGGCGCAAATCAGGGTAGTAAAGATGGATGGCACCAGGCCACAATTTTCAAATTACCTGGTGAGATGGCTGCTCCGTTTCATCGATATCAGCCTTACCTCGGGAGGAGTGGCCGTGGTCACTATACTTCTTAACGGTAAGGGACAAAGATTAGGTGATATTGCTGCAGGAACAACAGTGATCTCAGATAAAAGAAAAATTGGCATAGAGAATACACTCGCCGTGGACCTGCCTGAGAATTATAAGCCGAAATATCCACAGGTGACCGTGCTTAGTGATATGGATATCCAGAAGGTGAAAAATTTATATGAACAGGCGAGAAGGGAAGCCCAACATCATATTATTCTATCCCTAAGCGAAAAACTGGCCGATCTTATGGATGTGAAATTCGAGGAGACACCTGTGGAATTCGTTAAAAGGGTGATCAACGACTATAATTATTATACCCAACGATAATTAATCCAGGATCTCGATTTTCATTTCTACATTATCTATAGGCCATTCAGAATTTCCTGTTTTTACCTGTGCGATCTTTTCGGCTATATCCATCCCACTTGTCACTCTTCCAAAAACAGTATGATCATTATTTAAATGTGGAGTACCGCCTTTATCCATCACGATAAAGAATTCGAAAGGAGAGGAAGCTTTACTAACATTTTGTTCGGCATATTTAGCGGCTGAAAATGCTCCTCGAAAATGCTTGTGACCAGCCTCAAATTCGCTCGGGATCAAAAAAGAGCCAATATT
>JBFIMP010000233.1:0-4282 GCA_041611635.1 Christiangramia sp. | reverse complement strand
TTGGTTCACCTATTTTATTTTCTGGAAAGCTAAAAATATTCCTGTCTTTTAAATAAGTCTTTCCTACTATAACCCCCTCTGTAATATGCAAACCTTTCCAGTAGATATGTAAATCTTTGTAATTCCTGAGCCAATTTTCATATCTTTTTTTTCCCTCCTCAAAGAGAAAGGATCTTTTACAGTAAACCATGCCTATTTCATTATCAGTTTCGGCCAGGTTAACCATCTCTTCAATACATGTTGGCTCTAAAATATCATCCTGAAATAGAAACTTTATATATATACCTTTAGCATATTTAACACAATTATTCCAATTCGCTCCAATACCTGAAGGCTTATGAGATGTAATGGTAACTGGAGAATCTATTTTCTTTTTAAACTTTCGAACTATTTCTAAGGTCGAATCCTGTGAGGCATCATCGCTAACAACAACCTCAAAATTCTGGTAGGTCTGTTTTTCTATAGATTCTAATGCTTCCTCGAGATATTTAGCACCATTAAAGGTAGGAATACAAATTGATACCAGAGGAAGTTTCATACATGCTTGATTTTAAAGTAGCTGGTTAAATTGGAGTAAAATATCTTAAATCTATTCGAAGATTTGTTATATTTCTTTACTGTTTCCCGCAGTATCCTTTTTGTTTCCGGTGGAAAATCAATATTTTTTTCAACCATTTCAAAACTTTCCTTTGTGAGCCGGATTCTTCTAACTTGATCGATACTTGACCATAAACTGGTCCCATGTATCCTATAAACTCCCATTCTTTGGTTTATCTTAAAAATTTTTTTATCACCAAGCATTATCACATACAGTGACCAGTCGCCTATTAAACTTTTTGTAAACCAATCCGGAATACTAAAGTTATTTCTCAATATAACAGAAGGAGTATGAATAAAATTACCTCCTACCAAATCACTAATATCTGTAGTTTCAGGCACAGTCCTTGTAATAAGATCAGGCTCAAGCCTCTTACATTCATTAAACAAAACACTTACATTATGAAAGCAGATATTATAATCAGGATTAGCCTCTAAAAAATCGACCTGTTTTTGCAGTTTTAAAGAATCGGTCCAGTAATCGTCTCCTTCACAAAGGGCAACGTATTTTCCTTTTGCCGAATATAAATTATATAAAAAATTGAACCTCCCGGTTGGCTTTCCGTTGATTTTAATGTTGTTCTCCCGATGGTGCAAGAAAAGACGTACCTTATCGGGATACTTTTGGGCATACTCCTTACATATTTCACGTGTTCCATCGGTACTGGCATCCTCTCCCAGGAGTACCTCAAAAGGGAAACTGGTCTCTTGTCTCAGGATCCCATCTAGACAATCTTTTATAAAATCAGCATGTTGATAGGTCTGCACACAAACGCTAACCGTAGGTTCAAAAGCTGAAGAATTAGTAAACTCCTCAGGCCTGATTTTCTGATACTTTTTCAGAAATTCCCTGAAATCCATTTGATTAAAAGTCTTGCTAATGGAATTCATCTGGTAATTTTTTACCGGTAAATCTGTAACCTATTTCTTCAAATGTAGATTTTAAAAGGAAAGGCTCCCAAATCTCTTCAGGATGAATTACCTGAAAGGAAAGTGCTGAATTGATACGAAGTATTGGCTCTTTCGTCCTTGACGAACGCAGTGCAAGATTTATAGAATATATACCTTTTGAAAGTTGAAGGCTCATATGAGTTATAGTGAATTCAATATTTCTATTCTTTTGAGTAATCCCTTTTAGCCCCTTATTCTTTTCTAAGAGGGCTACAGGTCTCTGTTCCTTATCTGAAATGATAACAAGGATATCCGGAATATCTATAAAATCTGTATAAATAAAGTTAAGATAGAGCTTAAAGTCTTCTCCCCAATGAATCTGGTCTATATTGTTTTCAACAGTAGAACTAAGTAATTTAATTTCCTTTAAAGCAAATGAACCATCGGAATAAACTTCATCACTTTTATTATTACTGAAGCGCGTATAATACTTATCTATACCAACTGCTACATTTTCTCCTTGAAAAATAGCTTTCCCTTTATCCATTAATACGATCTGGCTGCAAATTCTGGAAACCATAGGCATACTATGGGAAACAAAGACAATGGCCGTATGAGGAAGGATCGCATCTATAGTCTTAAAACATTTAAGCACAAAGCCCAGGTCTCCCACCGCCAGCACCTCATCTATGATGAGCACGTCGGGCTGCATCTGGGCGGCCACGGCAAAGCCCAGCCGTACTTTCATCCCGCTGCTGTAGTTTTGCACCGGCATATCGATAAATTCTCTGATCTCGGCAAAATCGATGATCTCTTCTATTTTCTCCTCGATCTCCCTTCGGCTAAAACCCAGTACGGCTCCATTGTTATAGATATTCTCCCTTCCACTAAGAATAGGGTTAAAACCGGCACCAAGCTCTATTAAAGCTCCTACCTTACCCTTTATGGTCACCTTTCCCGCGTCGGGCTTAATCAAGCCATTCAGAATCTTTAAAAGCGTAGATTTTCCTGCACCGTTATGGCCTATTAACCCCAGGCATTCACCCCGCCTGAGCTCGAAATCTATATCTTTCACCGCCCAGAATTCCTTATCCCGAAGTAATCGTTCCTGTCTATTTCCTCCAAAATTGGAAAACAAATCTTTCACCCCATACCAAAGGCTGGTTCTAAGATCTTTACAGAATTTTTTGGAAAGTCCTTCTACCTTTACCAGTACTTCATTTTTTTCCATGATCAGGCGCTTCGTTCTACAATTATAGGAATAGAAATCCTGTAGGACAACAATCCCACAAAGAAAAGAGGTACACAGCATACCAGTACCGCCAGGTAGTACGTAAGAAATTCAGGAGTGGCTCCTGTGATCATATCCCTGCTGGTAAGGATGATAGGAGTAATAGGATTCCATTCCATCACCCGGCGCATCAGGCCGTCTTCCGGAATAGCATATAATACCGGGGTGATGAACATTAAAAATCTAAAACCCATAGTTATGATCTTTGAGACATCGTTGTATAGCATCCCGATAGGAGTGATAAAAAGCCCAATGGTAGTACCGAACAAAAGGGCTCCTAAAATAGCGAAAGGCAGGAATAGCAAACTCCAGTGGAAACCAAGACCAAACAGAAAGACAAAAACAACCAGCAATGTTATTTTCACCGCCGAATTAAAAAGGAGTTTATATATTCCCGCGATGATAAGGGCTTCCTTAGGAAAGTTCACCTTACTAAGAAGGCCTCTCGCTGAATTTGTACTCATAGCAGGCGCATTAATTGCTTCGGTAATGATCGACCAGAGAAGGGTTCCCGAGAACACATAAATGGGATACGGGATACCGGTGTCATTTAATTTTATGGTCCCCGAAAGATTTAAAAAGATCCATACCGCCGCAGTCATTAACGGTGTTATAAAGGCCCATAAGATCCCAAAATAGGATTGCCGGTACTGGGCTTTAATATCCCTTTCGGCCAGCTGCCGTGAAAGGAAACGCGAATCCCAGATATCCTTCAGGCTTTCCTTTAACAGCCTGCCTGGCCTGGCATTATTCTCTTTTTGATATATCCTGGTTTCTAAAGCCATTTGTACATTTCTTTATAAATCTCACACCTCTCTTTTTATGCTTTTTCAGCCTTTTCAATACTCTTTTCCAGAAATTTTCCTGTAGATCTGGTAAGGGGAAATTCTCAGTGGGAATGATAATCTTCCCGCTTCTCCTGGAAACCGGTTCAGTCATAGCCCTTTTTTGGATGACCAGAATACTAGTATAAAAGTGCAGGGAATATGTTGTTCTGGTAAAATCGTTAACCTCCAACATTTTATTGTCAGCATACCAGGAGTTAATAGCATCTATTAATGACTTACTATATTCGATAAAAGTGCCTGGCTTTTTGTATCCCCCGCCATATACTTCCCAATAAGATGTGTGAAGATCTTCGCACAAATATAGTCCATCCTTTTTTATATGTCCGTATAATTCCTGAAAGGAAACTATCTGTTGATTCATTGAATGTCCACCATCATCCATTAAAATATCTACCTTGGGAATCTTAGATTTTACCTCCTTTAAAAATTCGCTGTCTTCCTGGGACCCTATAAAGATTTCCGTGTTTTCGGTCTCGAACTGCTTACATTCAGGGTTGATATCTATGGCATAAATTTTCGCTTGGTCTCCAAAGTAATCCCGCCACATTTTTAGAGAGCCTCCCTGATACACACCAATTTCGAGGATCACAACAGGTTTTCCCACATATTTTTTGAACCAGAACTCATAGATATCAAAATAATGAAGCCATTTATC
>JBFIMP010000232.1:0-4290 GCA_041611635.1 Christiangramia sp. | reverse complement strand
TCGTGGGCAACGTAAATTCTACCAAGAACATCCATCTGGTCCCAGGCAATGAATAAATGATTTCTAAATAGTTCGGGATTTCCGATCTTTGCATAAGCATAGAAAGAGAGCGTAAGCCTGTCTTCTCCGGCTTCTTCTAAAAGGGCTTCTCTTTCTTTAGCGCTCAATTTATTGTACAGTTGCATGCTATACTAATATTTTAAGTGTTAAAGAAAATTTTTGCAAAGATACATTTTTCCATTAATAAGCCATAAAAGTTAGATTAGAACAGCTTTTATCCAAATATTTGGAATAATTCCATAAATCGTACCTAATAATTATTGTATTGCAGCAAAACTTATCTTATTTTAGCAGACCTTATTTCAAATTTATAAAATACATAAATGAGCAACGATAAAGAAAAAGAAGCGAAATTAAAGGCATTAAAGCTTACCCTGGACAAGATGGATAAAACCTATGGTAAAGGGACCGTAATGAAGATGAGCGACCAGGTCGTAGTAGATGTAGATGCAATCTCTACCGGTTCTTTAGGTCTTGATCTTGCCTTAGGTGTTGGAGGATATCCAAGAGGAAGGGTGATAGAAATTTATGGACCTGAATCTTCGGGTAAAACAACCCTAACGCTGCATGCAATTGCTGAAGCTCAGAAAAAAGGAGGAATTGCAGCTTTTATTGATGCAGAGCATGCCTTTGATCGTTTTTACGCGGAAAAACTGGACGTGGATATAGATAACCTTATTATCTCTCAACCAGACAATGGGGAACAGGCTCTTGAAATTGCCGATAACCTTATTCGCTCTGGTGCAATAGATATTATTGTGATTGACTCTGTAGCCGCGCTTACTCCAAAGAGTGAGATTGAGGGAGAAATGGGAGATTCTAAGATGGGGCTTCATGCCAGATTAATGTCTCAAGCCCTTAGAAAGCTTACCTCCTCTATTAGCAAAACAAACTGTACAGTTATTTTCATTAACCAGTTAAGAGAAAAAATCGGGGTAATGTTCGGGAATCCTGAAACAACTACCGGTGGTAACGCTCTAAAATTCTATGCTTCGGTAAGACTGGATATTAGAAGATCAACTCAAATAAAAGACAGCGCCAATAATGTAATGGGTAACAAGACCCGTGTGAAGGTGGTTAAGAATAAAGTAGCTCCTCCATTCAAAACTGCCGAATTCGATATTATGTATGGTGAAGGAGTTTCCAAGATAGGTGAGATCATCGATATAGGAGTGGATTACGAAATCGTTAAAAAAAGCGGGTCATGGTTCAGCTACGAAGACACAAAGTTAGGCCAGGGTCGTGATGCGGTAAAAACACTGCTGAAAGATAATCCAGACCTCATGGAGGAACTCGAAGAGAAGATCAAAAATGCGATCAAGATCGCCAAAGAATAAAAAGGTCCCCGAAAGGGGATTTTTTTTTGGATAGCACGCAACCTTTTCGCTTTAATTTCATCTAGAAGATAGAAATAAATATGAGTTTAGAAATGAGAAGAATACTGCTATCTGTCCTTCTGGGATTTTTAATGATGAGTTGTTCGACTGAAGATGACGGGCCGAACATTGAATATGGAATAGCTCCAATTACAAGTTCAGAATTTCCTGAATATTTCGAGCCAGGTAAGAATTATGATATCAGATTAACCTATAAGCTGCCAACTACCTGTCATAGTTTTATTGGTTTTGACGGAGGCAGAGAGGATGCAAATACCCAGGAATTCTTTATTTATGCCCTGACCTCACGTAACCTTGACCTTACAAACTGTGCTACCGAAGATCCAGAATTAACCAAGTTTGGTACCATTAGAAATTTTTTGATCAGTGAAAATGTTTCTGAGGATGAAGTTTTTATTTTTAAACTTTGGAAAGGAACCGATGATGAGAACAACCCAATTTTTGAAACCATTGAGATCCCTGTTGGTGAGACAGATCTTCAAACGGCTGGATAAAGTTTGATTTGATGAAGATAAAATATTGAACAAGATTAACGATCTCATTCTAAACTGCAAAAAACAGGATAGAAAGGCACAGGAACAGCTTTATCGCATTTACGCGGGAAAGCTGTTCGGGGTTTGCCTTAAATATTCAGATAATTATGAGCAGGCTGAGGATAACCTTCAGGATGGGTTCATAACCATTTTTGAAAAAATTTCACAATATAACGATAAGGGATCTTTCGAAGGATGGATGAAAAGAATCCTTATTAATACCGCTCTTCAGAAACATCGCCAGCAAAAGGTATACGATTTACGAAATGAAGGACAATTAGAACAGGAAGAGATCGAGATAGAAATCGAAGATCTTTCAGTAGATTTTCTACTGGAATGTGTGCAAAGCCTTCCAGACAGATACAGGCAGGTATTTAACCTCTATGTAATGGACGGTTATTCACATAAAGAAATTGCAGAGTTCCTTAAAATCTCAGAAGGTACTTCTAAGTCTAATCTTGCCAGGGCAAGAAAGCTTTTAAAAGACAAAATTGAATTAAATCAGAATATCAAAAATTCGGCTCAATCGCTATGAAAGAAAGAAAGAACATAGACCGGATTTATCAGGAGAAATTCAAGGATTTCGAAAGAGAGCCCAGCGATAAGGTTTGGGAGAATATCTCGAACAGACTTGATAAAAAGGAAGAAAAAAAGCCATTTGTTATTCCATTGTGGATGAAAATGGGAAGTGTAGCGGCGGGATTAGCCATAATCGTGGCCAGCCTGCTCTTCACCTATAATGGAAATCAATTGAGCCAAGAACCTGAAGTAGTCTTTGAAAATCCCGATGAAGCAACAGGTACTCAAAATGAATTAAATATCGAAAGTTCTGATCAAAGCAAAAATTCAGATAAAACCTCTACCACAAAATTAACCGTAGATCCCAAACATAAAGAATTAGAAGGCACCCAAAAAGGTAGATCCAACGATAGATCCTCGTTTTCAACAAATTCTGCGATCACCTCTTCAAACACTGTAAAAAATACTAAAGAAAAGCGGGGTTCTTCTGAATTGGCGAATTCAGAAAATAATAAAACACTGCAAAGAAGTTCTGCTATTGCTCATACAGAAGCAGAATCTTCTAAACCGATCCATGAAAAGGAAAAAAGCGTAATTAAGCCGGAGGCAGATCAAATTAAAGTTTCCGGCATCATTGCGCAAACCGGGGAAAACAAGAATGAAGATACACAGATAGACACGATAAAAACAGCATCTATGCTCCAAGAGGAAAACGCGCTGGCAGATATAGAAAAGAAAATACATGCTAAAGAGGAAGAGGAAAATGCCATTGCAGAGAATTTCAAAAGAATGCGCCTCTCTACTTTTGCAGCACCTATTTTTTACAATAATATGGGTAGTGGTAATGAGCTTTCCAATCAGTTCTCAGAGAACGGCTCAACTTCAGAAGTGACCATATCTTATGGCTTGAAAGTAGCCTATAAGGTATCCAAAAAACTGAGCATAAGGACGGGAATTAGCAAGGTGAACATTAGCAATAATATTCAGGATATTAGTTATTCGCCGGTGGCAAGGTCTATGGGCTTTGAAAATATAAACCCTGTAGAAGATAACCTGGAAATAATGGGAAATAGTCCATCAGAAAACGGTCTGCCCATGGGAACCGGGGATTTTAATAATTCGTTTGCAGCCATGTCTTTTACGCCTGGAGAAATAAACCAGCAATATGGATACATCGAAGTACCACTGGAACTGGAGTTCGCGCTAATCGATAAAAAATTTGGCCTGAATCTAATTGGAGGTGCCAGCAGTTTATTTTTAGATGATAATAAAGTTGACCTTATTTCTGCCAGTAACCGGACCAACCTGGGAGAAGCCTCGAATATCAACAGCACCAGTTTCAGCACAAATATAGGGCTGGGATTGGATTATGACATCAACAGTAAATTCAGCATTAGTGTTGAGCCAATATTTAAATATCAAATAAACACCTTTAGTAATGTAGATAAGGTTAGGCCAACAAACCTTGGGATTTATTCAGGACTTAACTTCAAGTTCTAAGTGAAACTCGGGTTTTTAAGTTCTTCCAGAATGAACTTATGAGTTCTTTCTTTAAGGTCCTTGCGGCAGGTGAGCTCCAACTTTTTAGTATCGATGAAATGATGGATTTTGACTCTTAATTTCCCAGGGCTACCAGTTAAAGAGTTGTATGAAAAACGTTTTTTATTATCATGAAAAGTAATAGGCACAATTGGGATCTGGTGTTCTATCGCCAGCCTGAAAGCACCATCCTTAAATTGATCCAGTATAATTGACTGGTCGTTTGGCACACCTCCCTCGGG
>JBFIMP010000231.1:0-4300 GCA_041611635.1 Christiangramia sp. | reverse complement strand
TATGCTCTAATTTCTTTGCTCTTCGTATAGATAAGAATCAAATGACTCTATTGCATTAATAATAAGCCTCACCGCGCTTTGGTAAAATTCCTGATTAATATTCTCGAAAGTATCGCTAGGCCGGTGATAGTCCTCGTGATCCTCTACTCCAAAATAAACGTAGGGAATATCCTTATTAAAGAACACTCGGTGATCTGAGGAATATGTCCAGTCATCCTGCCCTAGGATTCCAGGTTTATCATGACCAAAAAGTAATTTAAGGTCATAGGTTTCAATATTTTCCAAAGCCTTCTTTAAAGCCGGGTTATGATAAAAACCAGATGCATAAAGCTCCCTGGAATCATTATGAGAAATCATATCCAGGTTTATATTCAAGGCGATATCTTTTAATGAGAACGGCGAGTTATCCAAAAAATGCTGGCAACCTAAAGAATTGATCTCTTCTGCATCTACTGCTGCAAAGACCAGGTTATGCTTGGGAGACCTATCTTTGAAATAACTGGCTATACTTATTAATGCAGATGCTCCCGCTGCATTATCATCTGCCCCATTAAAGATCTCGCCATCCATAATTCCCAGGTGGTCAAAATGTGCTGTTATGATGATATTCTTGTTCGTCTTTCCTTTTATAAAGGCTAGGACGTTGCCTCCGGCAACCGTAGTATCCGGCACATTAGCAAAGTCCTTACCTGGATCTGGAATAGGATATACTTTCTGCCTGAACTCTTTTTTAAAGGTATAGGTAAAATTTTGAATAAATCCTGAAGCGATTAGCGGTTCTACTCCAAGAGAATCAAATTGCTCTGCAATATATTTTTGTGCCTTATAATTTCCTTCAGTACCAAAGAATCTTCCTTCCAGTGAATCATGGGAGATCACTTTTAAATTATGAAGAAGCATAACTTGATTTATTTCTGTTTCATCTGAAGTAATCTGACCAAAACCCCTGGTCAAGCATAAGAAAAAGCAGAACAGGTATATATATTTCATCATATCTTAAAAATCAGGGATCCTTTCCTCTAATAGCTGAAGATCGTTCTTCGGTTACAGGGTAAAGCGGAAAAAAATTCAAAAACAGGCTTATCCTATTTCGTGGCCTGAAGATACACCCAAAAATCTTTACTGAAGGGAGTTTGGATATTAGAAAATCCTGCTTCCTTTAGCCATTCTTTTTGCGCAGAGTAGTTGCTAGGCCTGTCAAAAGTTTCGTAATGCTCCATAATCCACTCCCATTTTTCCCCATCGGGAAAAGTTCTCTGTACAAATTCTTTCCATCGCTCCAGCAATGCAGGATGTTCAGGATGATCCTTGGAAATCATTAGATCACAATATGAAAAGAGCCCTCCTCTTTTCAAGGAAGAATGAATTTTCCTGAACATTGATCTCTTTTCGGGATCCTCACAATGGTGCAGGCTGAACCCTGCAACAACAAGGTCATAAGTATCTTTTTCAAATTCAAACTCATTAAAATATGTGTTTGCATACCTCATATCATGATCCCGAAACAACTTCCGGCATAATTCAATCATTTCTGAAGAGGCATCTACCAAAGTATAATTTGCTCCGGGAAATCGGGATAATAGTCTGGTGGTAATATTGCCATTTCCGCAGCCAAGATCCAGAATACGCTCAGGCTGAAAATTATCTGGCAGAAAATTTTTAAAACTTGAGATAAGATCAGCATAACAGGGCACACAAGCGATCATGTCACTCGTATAGTTCTTCGAAAACTCATTGAATTCCAGGGCTATGTTCTTTTCTGTACTCATTATCTACTGCGGCTTACTTATGGTTTAAAACCCTAATTGCAAGATCATTGCAACTATTAAATGTATGATAATTAATTTATTTCTAACTCAGAAGTTTTTTAGATGTAATTAGTTGTTTCTCAAGATTACCGAATCAACTCCCTTACCTTTATAGCTGAAGATTAGATTATTGTAATTCTCTTAACTTTTGTATAGTCTGAGAAAAAAACAGAAAGTTTATTTTTGAATAAGCTTTCTTCTTATGGATAAAAAAAATTACAAGATCAATATAATAGGTGCTGGTCTCAGCGGACTCGCCGCTGCAAAAGTTCTGGAAAATCATGGCTATCATCCCGAGATCTACGAAGCTTCAGATGTGGTTGGCGGTAGGATTAGAACAGATCATGTTAAAGGCCATAGGCTGGACCGCGGTTTCCAGGTTTTATTGAGCGAATATCCAAAAGCAAAGCAATACCTGGATTTTGATAAATTGAATCTTAAGAGTCTTAAATCGGGGGCAGTTATCTTCAGCAAGGGAAAAAAGAGTAGAATTGGTGATCCATTAAGAGATTCCTCGCTTTTACTATCCAGCGTTTTTTCAGGTATTGGTAGCCTTGCAGATAAATGGAAGATCCTGAAGCTGAATCTGGAACTCAAAAAATTAAGTCCGGAGGACATTTTCCGGGAGAAAGAAACCAGTACCCTGGAATACCTGAAACAAAAAGGATTTTCTGAGAATATCATCAGTAATTTCTTCAGGCCCTTTTTTAGCGGGATCTTCCTGGAACCAAATCTTAGAACTTCCTCGAGAATGTTCCGTTTTGTATTTAAAATGTTCGGGGAAGGAGAAGCGGTGATCCCAGCGGCTGGAATGGGTGAGATCTCCCAGCAGCTGGCAGGAAACCTCAACAACACAAAAATTCATTTCAACACTCCGGTGCAGCAGGTCACAGATTCAAAACTTATACTTAAAGACGGCAGGGAAGTAAAAAGTCATTTTAACATTATCGCAGCTGAAGCCTCTTCTTTGGTTTCTAACCTAAGAAATCAGCAGATAGATTGGAAATCCTGCCATTGCTTCTATTTTACTTCAAAAAGCTCGGGGATAGATGGAAGGATCATTGGGCTTATAGCAGATGATTCAGCCTTAGTGAACAATATTTTCTATCATTCATCTCTCAATGATTCTGATGTAGATGAACATCTTATCTCAGTAACCATAGTAAAAGACACTGAGCTTGATGCAAAACAGTTAGAGTTCAGAATAAGAAAAGAATTAAAGGAATATTGCGATATAGAGGTGGATGAATTATTGAAGCATTACGAGATCAAGAAGGCATTGCCAGACTTGCAAAGTCTGCAATATGAGATCATGCCCACCGAAACAAGACTTAATAACCGCATCTTCCTGGCCGGAGACCAGTTGCTAAATGGGTCGCAGAACGCCGCATTGCTTTCAGGTGAACGTGCTGCCCTGGGAGTAATTGAAACTCTGGAAGGTGGGGCCATAACGGCAGATATCACCAGCGAATATCGTTAGAAGCTTTGGTGCAGGCTGAATTGTAACTGACCTTTCTGCCAGTTTACCGTGGTTTGTTCCATCCATCCCATCTGGACCCTGAGTTTATCACTTAATGCATAACCTAAACCAAGATAGGTTCGGTTACGGTCGAAATACTGTACTTTCCTGCCATCGCTTATTTCGCGTTCGCCATTTATGAATAGCTCATTATAAAAGGCTAAATAATATGTGTTCTTGACCAGGCTAGTATTGTTAAAGGGAATATTTACAAATAGATTGTAGCGATAGCGCGTCCTGAAATCCTGATCTTCTACCCATCTTTGTTCATAACGAATCCTGTGAGTCAGTAATAACCTGGTTAGAACAGTATTGGAAAATAAGGCCTCCTGGTAGATCCTGTTTTCAGAAACCGGGTTATCCATATCCTTGCCGTATTGACCGGTAGTTATATTCCCATATCCAAGAGTGAATTTCATCCCGGAATTCTCTGGAGTGTAAGTAATACCTGAACGCAATAGAAGTTGCTCCCGATCGCCCAGGCCTCGCCAGTCACGATATTGAAAATCTCCCTGAATTCCCCAGTTGGAATCCTTGAAACCGGCACTGTAAAAATACATGTACCACGCACCCAATTGATCCTCGTCTGGCTCCTGTCCCCTGGCGTTAGCAACAACAATAAGGAACAGGGATATGCTTAAAAATTTTCTCAAAGTCATAGTTCAAACTTATAAAATTCCCTAGAAATCAGGGAAATGATCAATAAAACATTATCTACAATCTGTATAATTGAGCTCTTTTATGGAGTCGGAAAATCCAACTCCAGCAGATTTTATATAAAAACTCCAAAAGCCATATTCAAAATTACGTAAGTGAATGCCTTAATCGTCATCATGAAGATACATTAAATGACAGCCACTTAAATAAAGAGGCACCCACAGTCATTTATATTCCAGAAGGCACACCAGCAAGAGCAGATTCAAATAGGTTTGCGATTATAGAAAATGTAATAAATGAAGCTCCCAATTGACTG
>JBFIMP010000230.1:0-4304 GCA_041611635.1 Christiangramia sp. | reverse complement strand
TGGAGTAATCATATTGGGGATCAACCTCTTCTTTCTGGCAGGAAGACAAAAACAGAGTAACTGCCACAAGAACAGGCAGGTGAAATTTCTTATACATTAAATGATATTTAAAAGCCTGGGAAAGATATTATTTTACAAGGTTTCAGCCAAATACCGGGGCATTGTTAACTTTTGAGAAAGTGCCGTGTAGTAGTCTAAGAAAGTCCTGCCGTATCTTATCTTGCCGGTCTTCATCGGTTTATGGTTACGCCCTTATATTTATTTATAACGGTCTCGTTTAAAACAAAGTGTAAGAGTTAGGATCTGGTTTGAAGGTGTAATTACTCATTTTAATTAGCAGGCTTTCTACTGGATATTGCAGCCTGCTTATATTTGTAATGCTGCATAGGGATATCCACAACTTCTTCTAACCAGTATTACGAATGAATAAGAAAGCAAGCAAAAGATTTAAGAAGCCGTGGCCCACTAAAGCCGCCATGGAACAGGTTTATAACATGAACCTCTGGGGTGGTAAGAAGGAGGAATTTTATTCCGGTACCGGATCTCATCATCCCGATATCATAGAGCCTTATATCGAGGCAGTAACCGCTTTTTTAAATTCATTTGAAGATCCGCTTAGCGTATGCGATCTTGGCTGTGGTGATTTTAATGTAGGGAAAGAACTGGTAAAATATACCGACAACTATATAGCGGTAGATATTGTAGAACCACTTATAGCCCATAACACTGAAAAATTCCAGCAGGAAAACCTGGAATTTCATTGTCTGGATATTGCCAAAGATCCCTTACCCACTACAGACGTGGCCATTCTAAGACAGGTATTACAACACTTATCGAATACCGAGATACAGTCTATATTGAAAAAGCTTACCGATTTTAAATATCTGATTTTAACCGAGCATCTGCCTGAAGGGGACTTTATTCCTAACAAGGATATTATTTCAGGACAGGGAACAAGACTGAAAAAACAAAGTGGTCTGGATATTTCTGCACCTCCCTTTGATTTTCAATTTTTAGAGAAAAGAACATTACTGAAAATCCATTTAGACGATCATAAAGGAATCATTGAAACCAGCCTTTTTAAAATTCTGTAATTCGAAACTAGTTTAAAAATGAAACTGCGATAATAATAATTCACCCATTTAAATATTGGCTCTGGCTCAGATTTATATACAGACAGATTATAAAATCATTCCTCCCTTAAAATTTTGTTCATCTTTCGTCCCTTCGCTAACTCATCTACCAACTTGTCTAAATACCTTACTTGTTTTGTCAACTGGTTTTCAATTTCCTCTATTCGGTATCCGCATATCACCCCGGTAATAAGTTCTGCTTTAGGATTTAATTCAGCTTTATCAAAAAAAGTTTCGAAAGTAACTTTATCGGCGATCAACTCCTGTAATTTATCTTCATCAAAACCAGTAAGCCACTCTATTACTTCATATAATTCTGCTTTGGTTCTTCCTTTCTTTTCAACTTTCGCCAGGTAGTGTGGAAAAACTGAAGAGAAGGTCATCTTTGCAATTCTTTCGTTATGTTCCGGAGTAGTTTTCATATCGAATATTTTAATTTTCTATCCAATCTATTTTAGGAAAATACGTTTTTTTAATAGTAAAATAGCGTCCCTAGATAAATTATTTATCGGGAGATTTCATCCATAAAAAAGCCCGGTGGTCCGGACTTTATTTAGTTTAATTGGTTGATCTTACTTTTTAGGAGGGGAAGTCTCATAGCCCAGCTGGGTGATCCAGTCAAGTCGGTCAAAATATACCTCCTCGCTGATCGCCTTACCTTCATCGTTAAAGGTCCAGATGGCATAGCCTTCAACATCGGCTTTTTTACCAGTAGGCGGATTACCCATGAAATTGCCCTCATTAGTACCCGAGAAGACAAAAGCGCCATAGGTCTTATTTCCAAATGCTCTGGTATTACCTTTATCGATAATTTCAAACCCTGGAAAGGCTGTATTCAATGAATCCATCATCGCCAGGTACTGGTCCCGCCCGGTAAATTCCTTTTTTCCGTTGGCATAACGCACAAAATCTTCTGCCAGGTGCGAGGACATGAGATTCTTATCCTTATCGTTCCAGGCTTTAAAGAGATCCTTGTTCGTTTTGAGCATAGATTGGCGCATGTTTTCAGCCTTTTCAGTAACCTTGGCCTGCTCGTTCATTTTTGTGTCTTCAGTATCTTTCTTTCCCTCATTACAGGAAGAAAATATGAAACACAACAGCACTAAGATCGTTTTTAAAATTCTCATAATCAGATATTTAGTTAACATAAATTTACTAAATAATCTTATTAGATTCTTTATAAAACAGATCTGTCTGAAATCAAAAATATTATTTGCTGCAGGTCTAATATGGATCTATAAAGCTTTTGATGGTCTCGGCAGAGATCTCTGGATTCGCGCCTTCATTTCCAGCGACCAGTGCACCTACAGCGCATGCAGTGTCTAGTGCGGCCTGAGGTTCAACATCCTGCAGTAGTTTTGCCAGCAAAGTTCCCAGGAAAGAATCACCGGCACCTACAGTATCTTTTACATTTATTTTATAACCAGAATTGTAATACATTTTCTTATCGTGCATTAAAACAGCGCCATGACTCCCTTTGGTCACACAAATGCTCTGAGCCTTAGATTTCACCGCCATAAAAAGCAGGTTCTGTTCCAGCGAATTATACTTAGATCCCATCATATCTGCAATCTCAAATAACTCATCATCATTAAATTTGATGAATTCGGCATGTTGTATTAATTCCAATATTAGATCTGCAGTATAATGCGGAGGCCTTAGATTGAAATCCAGTACGCGGTATTTAGCTTTCGGAATAAGTGTGAACAAAGCTTTCCTGCTTACCTCATCACGGCAAATCAAAGTTCCAAAGACAAAGGCATCAGACTGCTGTACAGCCTTTATCATTCCTTCACTTACTTCAATCTTATCCCAGGCAACAGGATGGGTAATTTCATAAGTGGCAGATCCACCGGAAGAGAGATTTACTCTTACCATTCCCGTGGGATGTTGCTCATCTTTTTTGATATTATCGGTCTTGATCTCACGATTCTGTAGATATTCGAGAAGTAGGTCCCCCCGTTCATCATTTCCCACTTTGCTTATCATTTCAGTTTCCACACCCATACTGGCAAGCCTGCTGGCTACATTTAAGGGCGCACCTCCAATACGCTCCTCATCGGGAAAAACATCATACAGTATCTCTCCAAAACAAACCGCTTTTAGCTTTTTCGCCATAATCTTCGAATTATAATTTTAAATGATGAACCTGCCTGAAATACCGGAACGAACTTTCAGAAAGCCCATTACTTTTCAATCATTTTGAACATCCCCGGTCTTGTAGCCGGCCTTTCAGTATATCCATAGCGGATATAGAAATCTTTAACTCCTTCTGAAGCCATTAGCCCGACAAATGAATTATTGGAAGTATTTTCTTTTAACCAGCTTTCCAGTTCTTCCATGATCATATCTCCGAGACCGGTCTTCTGAAATTCGGGTAATACGATAACATCCTGAATGTAAAAATAGATCGCACCATCACCCACGATCCTGCCTGCACAGGCTATCTTACCGGCAACGGTAAAACATACAGAGAACAGTGAGCCTTCCATTCCTTTCTTTACCATATCATCGGTGAGTTTCTCCCAGTTAGTAGAGGCTCTTAGTAACTGGTATTCAGCGACGCTGGGATTTCGATGTTCTATCTTTATATTCATTCTTTTAAGGTCTAATCTTTTTCAAGATAGATAATCGGGCTTTAAGTCCATTATTTTTCTCCGGAATAAAAACACAGAAACAATGCTTCATAAATTAAAGCTACATATATTTTATAGAAATTATCACTGTTGGTTTCATTCGAACTCCAATCTTATTTTGCGAATTGCAGTTCATAGGCCTCGAAGCTATCCACGGTAAAATCCTCCGGTCCTGCCGTAAAGGAAAATTCATTCCAGGGCTGGCTGGGGAAGAAAATTTCAGTAATGACCGTTTTCCCATCATCAAAAAACATTTCTATGGAAGTCTTATCGATGATAAGGATCGCGTTCATACTTTCTGATTGAGAAATTCTCGGTGCAGTGGAATTTTCTCCAGCGAACTTTTCTGAAAAATCATTCTTACCCGCATGTGACCGGTTCATAATGAATTCCTTTTGCGCATGATCATAAGAAATGATAAACTCTTCCCCCATATCATTAGAAAGCCTGAAATTGTAGGTTGTTTCTTTAAGGCCATCTATGTTGAACCTGATCTCGGCCCTGGACAGGTCCAGTTCATCTGTATTCAAAACCG
>JBFIMP010000229.1:0-4360 GCA_041611635.1 Christiangramia sp. | reverse complement strand
GGTCACGCCCCTATTATCGCAAACCCTGAATATGCTGAATACCTGAGACGTTTTGGAGAAATAGGATGTAAGGCGATATCCAGCTCTCACGATTACGAAGTCTATGAAGCCATAAGGGAGCTTTCTATCTTAAAGGAGGCCGAAGATACTCCGAAGGAAAAGATAGAAGAAGTTGAAAAAAGAGTAGACGACTTGCAGAATGCGGAGGTCAAGCCAAGTGAAATGTCCCAGATAAGAAACCTGCACTGGTGGACTGTAGAATATGGTCTTATTGGTACTGTAGAGGATCCTAAGATCTATGGTGCCGGATTACTTTCTTCTATTGGAGAAAGCAAATCCTGTATGACTAGTGCCGTGAAAAAATTTCCTTATACAATAGAAGCAGCGAAAAAGGAGTTTGATATCACCAAACCTCAACCTCAGCTGTATGTAACCCCAGACTTTGCTCACTTAAGTCTTGTTCTGGAAGAATTTGCCAATAAAATGGCTTTGCGGAGAGGCGGACTTGAGGGAATTCGGAAACTTATAGATTCAAAGAATCTGGGAACCATAGAATTTAGTACAGGAATACAGGTTTCAGGTAATTTCTCCAAGGTGATAGAACATGATGGCAGAGCAGTTTACATACAAACCACAGGTAAAACAGCCCTTTCTTACCGGGAAAAGGAACTGGTAGGACATGGTGTGTCTACTCATCCGGAAGGGTTTGGCTCGCCCATAGGAAGTTTAAAAGGAATAAACCTGGCTATTGAAGATATGAGCCCGAGAGATCTCAGGGCGTATGATATTTATGAAGGAGAGAATGTTAGCCTCGAGTTTGATGGAGGAGTAAAGGTTGAAGGCGAGATCATTACCGGTACACGAAATCTCCAGGGAAAGATCATCATAATCAGCTTTAAAAATTGCACGGTTACCTATAACGATGAGGTTCTATTTAAACCGGAATGGGGCCGTTATGATATGGCTGTTGGAAAAGAGATCATTTCAGCCTTCGCCGGCCCGGCAGATCACCAATCTTTCGACCTTATAACACATACCCCTTCGTCTACTACGATTAAAAGTAAAAAGACACCTGAAAGAGAAGAGTTAGAATCACTGTATAGATCTGTAAGAAATATCAGAAATGGCGAAAACACTAAATTCTCATTGAATGCTGCTTTCGATATCGTGAAAAAGCATCATCCTAAGGACTGGTTGCTTTCCGTAGAGATCTATGAGTTAGCCACTGAAAACGACCCAAAACTGGCTGAAGAGGTTAAATCGAGATTACAGGAGATCAAAAAGGAAAGACCAGAAGTGGCTCACCTTATTGATGACGGAATAGAAATGACAGAATCGAATATGGTTACGCCCTAGACCTTAATTTTCTCCAGGCTTTCTGAGTTTTCTATTGGTTGATCCTGGTATTCCAGGGTCCACCCCATAGAATTTGTAAGTATATATATTTTTTGAAGTTCGCTCACCAGCCTGTTCTTAGCATTAGATTTCAGAGAGGATCTTTCAATTTTTTCCTTCAGGCCTTTTTCTATTCGAGCTTTGATTTTATTGTAATCTTCAGCTTCAAATTGATTTAGATAATCCTGGGTCACATCGTAATACCTGATATTAGGATTGATACTTATCTCTTCCCTGGGAATATCCTTTATGATCACTTTCTTATCCTTTTCATCGATCTCTATCTCCAGCTTACTCAGGTCATAGGCAATGCTAACTTCTGCATTAACAACAATGAGCGCCTTTTTCCTGGCTGAAAAGATATCCAGGTAAAAGCTTTTGGAGTTTTTATAGGTGAACACCTGGGAGAAAGTTCCTTCGGTCACTACGAGCTTCCCTACGTTTCTTATCTGCTCCTGGATAAGAGCTGTATTTTCTTCCAGGCTTTCCTTCTCATCGTTTTTCTGGTCCCAGTACATAAATGCAAGAATTACGACCGCTACCATCAGGATGGATAATAGAATATTCTTCATGAGAGGAAATTAGAAAAAAAAGAGGAGAGCGGGAGGATTAACAAAGGAGAAAGGAAGTTAAATAAATCTTATAAAAAAAACTAAGGGGCGGCCCCACCCGTCCCTTAGTATATTATTCTAAAATCTACCCCAACAAATTTTAGAAAACAAATCCTCTATAAATAATTGATTATTCGAGATGTACATCATGATAATCAACAAGCATTTATTTCAAATCTGCTTTGTAAAAATACAAATAATTTGATATAAAGTTTAAAATTAATGTTTTGATATTATTAAAAATTTAACAATCTCAACAATGACAAGGGTTAAGAAAAGTTAATTTCAGGGTGTTTTTTTTGAATTTCCTCGATTTTCCTTTGTAATTCTGTAAGAAATTTCCTATGAGAGTCTGAATTTTCTGCGCGCGGAGAGTGTGAAAGTGCCCTCTGAATTTTATCTATTTTCTTGTTCAGTAAAACAGATTTATCTGAAAGCCAGTTCTCTGAAAATAATTTCCAGATATAATTAACAGCTACAGAATTTGGATGCAGCATATCTTCAGTATAAAATCTATAATCCCTAAGTTCATCCATCATGATCTCGTAAGACGGAAAATAGATTGACCTATCACCTGTTTCCAGATACTGGTGCAGAGCGGTTATTAAATGCGCCTTACTTTGCTGGTTCTCACTAAATCCATCTTTAAGATGTCTTACCGGTGAGACAGTATAAATCACCCTGGCATTTTTATTCATCTGGGAAACGGAGTGATCTATAACCTCCAGGTCGTTTACGATCTCGGTAACCGATGATAATTCTTTAGAAAATCTTTTTTGCGGGATCTTATGGCAATTCGCCACTATAGACTCCTCTCCTTCAAAAACATATCCCCAGGCCGTTCCCAGGCTTATAATTATATGAGAAGCATTTTGAATGAATGCCCGGCTATTCTCAAGAGCTGCATTAAGATCCCGCAGGCATTCTTCTTTGGTATCCCGCCGCATATCTGAATGCGCTTCCAGGGATTGCCATCCTCCATTATATTCGATAATATCTTTCTCCAGATACTCTTCATGGTAGGAGAGCCGTTGAAAGAACCTGCGCATTGGAGAGGGATGAAAAATGATCCCGGTGGGATTCTGAAGATTTTTAAACCTGAACCATTCCAGTTTACCGCCGATATTCTCAACAAAGCAGGAGCCAATGAGAAACACTCCAGATGAATGACTTATCTTGAGTGCGCCTTCTTTAACGGGAACCTTGGTTCTAAAATCCATAGACTTAAATTAAAAAATCCCGGTTAAAAAACCGGGATTTTCGTATTATTTTATAAAACTTTCTGCTTTTTGAAGCGCTTCATTGAGACCTTCAGGTTTCTTACCACCAGCGGTGGCAAAGAAAGGCTGGCCTCCGCCTCCACCCTGTATATACTTACCAAGTTCTCTAACGATCTGCCCGGCGTTAAGATCTTTTTCCTTCACCAGGTTTTTCGAAATATAACAGGAAAGCAAAGCCTTTCCGTTTTGCTCTGTCCCGAAAAGCAAGAAAAGATCACCCATCTCTTCACCTAACTGGAAAGCCAGGTCTTTGATACCGGCAGCATCAAGATCTACTTTTTTAGCAAGGAAATTTACCCCATCTACCAGTTTAACTTCCTGTTTAAGTTCAGATTTCAGATTTTTAGCCTTATCCCTTAATAAGCTTTCCACCTGCTTCTTTAAAGCAGCATTTTCTTCCTGCAGGCTATTTATAGCTTTAACGGGATCGTTCACATTCTTCAAACCGCTTTTGATCTCTTCCAGGATGTTAGTTTGTTTTTCAAAATATTTCCTGGCCGCCTCGCCGGTGATCGCCTCAATCCTTCGAATTCCTGAAGCAACCGCAGACTCTCCGGTAATTTTGAAATACCAGATATCTGAAGTGTTCTCTACGTGTGTCCCACCACATAATTCCATGGATTCACCAAAGCGTATCGCCCTAACCGAATCTCCATATTTCTCCCCAAATAATGCGATCGCACCCTGGTCTAAAGCTTCCTGGTAAGAAATGCTTCTTTGTTCATCCAGCTTTATTTGTTCATGGATCCTAGCGTTTACAAAGTTTTCTATCTTCTCCAGTTCTTCTGCAGATACTTTACTGAAATGTGAGAAATCGAATCTTAAATAGTCACTCTGGACCATCGAACCTTTTTGCTCTACATGAGTTCCTAAAATACTTCTAAGCGCCTGGTGCAATAAATGCGTGGCGGTATGATTGGAAGCAGTCTTCGACCTATCTGTCTTATTCACGATGGCCTCAAAGCTCGCACCTGTATTAGCAGGCAATTCCTTGGCAAAATGCACAATAAGATTATTTTCCTTCTTGGTATCTGTCACCTCGATCACTTCACCATCAGAAGACATAATAATACC
>JBFIMP010000228.1:0-4392 GCA_041611635.1 Christiangramia sp. | reverse complement strand
TCTCCCTGTTCCTGGTCAAAGTTTTCGGTCCATAGATTCACTCCGGCTATCCATTCAGTTTTGTCTGTATTTGTCGAAATATTTATTTCTGAAAAAGAGGAAACCTGGTAACCGGTAAAGGCATAATCTGGAATTTCGATCTGTCGTTCAAAAAGGCTGATGCTGTTTTTTAGCTGTAGAGAGGTTTTGTCGGAAAATTTATGATTCCCTAATAACTGAGTAGAAAAGCGTTCTGTGTTATTCCGTTCAAAATAACCCGCTCCACTTTCATTTTCAACATAATCTATGGCGCCACCCAATCTATCTTCAGAAACAAAATTAAACCCAAGATTCAGATCGGTCTTTTCATCCAGGTCTACAAATAATTTAGGATTCAGGGTAAAGCGTTCAAACTTCGGAATTGCAGTTAAACCATTATCTGCAGGATCGTATGGAGTTCCTAAATTATAGGAGGCAAATACAGTGGTCCCTAATTTTCCGAAATTTTCCGAATAAAAACCACTAAGATCCAATCCCAGAGCAGAGGTTAGATTAGCCATAAAACTCAATTCCGGCTCATCTTCAGGAGTTTTTGAAATCAAATTTACCAGACCGGCAATGGCTCCACCACCATAAAGTGTTGAGGAGGCACCCTTTATTACCTCGACCTGTTTAAGATCGAGAGGTGCAATTTGCATTAGACTTAATCCGCCCGAGTACCCCGAATACAAAGGAAGTCCGTCTCTTAATAACTGGGTATATTTGCCATCGAGCCCCTGGATCCTGATACTGGAATTATAACTGGTGGCAGAAGTTTGCTGGGTTTGAATCCCGGTACTTTCATTCAGTAACATACGAATGTCTCCTGGCTTCATATTTCCTTTTTCTGCAAGCTCTTCACCGGCTATAAATTCAACCCTGGTTGGTATATCCTGAAAGGTTCGGGAACTCCTGGTCGATTCTATCATGATGGTTTCCATCTGTTCTTCGGAAGGATGAAGCAAGATTTCCCGGTTATTCTGTTCGTCTGCTACTGGAAATATCTGGCTTATAGTTATAGTTTCAAATCCAATATACCTTATCACGATTTTGTATTTTCCATCGGGGATATTTCGAAGAATGGCCTTACCATCTTCATTGGTTGTAGTTCCAATATTTAGTTGTTGAATGCCTATGGTCACTCCCTGGAGTGGTTCCATGGTTTCAGCATTTAGTATGCTTGTCTCAAATTGATTTTGAGCTATGATTGTATTACTCGCAAAAAAGAGCAATACCACAATAATATTTTTCAAACTGATTGATTTAGAATGATTATATGAATATGCTTCACTTATGTGGATATTAGTTTCTTATATAATCAGGTTCTTCGGAGGTTTAAAATCTGGATTCTGGTAGACACTTTTAAATAAATGCACGTAAGACGTAAAATTAGTTCCTGGTAATTCATCTTTTACAAAGGTGATTTCTAAATTTTCCCTGATCGCAAATCCGGAACAACTCCCGCAATTAAGGAAAGGTGAGCAGGCCCCGTCACCAGAATGATTATTATCAGTATTTGAATGATTTTCAATTAAAATCGTGTTTTCTCTTATTTCTTCAAGGAAACAACATGGGAAACTGGACAGCGCCAGCACTAAAAATGATATAAAATAGACTACCAGTTTCATAGAGTGCAAAATACATCTTTATTAAAAAACCTGAAAGTACGTGCAGGTTGGGAACAGATTTTAGAGGCTGCGAAAACAGTGCATAATAAATTGACAGGCTGGATTTACCAGGAAAATAATTAACTTGATCATTAAAAATGGTTCAAACGATCTATAAGTCTTTAGAAACGAGTTTTACTCTACAACTTTCTGAAAAATAAAAAGCTTTAGGCCCCAATGGACCAGCAAAAATTATAAATATTAAAAGTATATCATGAAAAATTCAATTTTAGCCCTGATGATTTTAGCCCCCCTATGTCTATTCGCTCAAAATTCTGATTATAATATTTCCTCATACCAAACCGAGGGGACCAAAGCACCAAACACGCATTATATTGGAGAAGCTTGGTTAAATCCTATAATTCACGATGATGACGAATTAGGTTATAATATCACCAAGGCAACTTTTAAAGCTAACTCCACCCTGGACTGGCATAAACACAGTTCTGTTCAGGTTCTTATAATAGTGGATGGCCGGGCCTATTACCAGGAAAAAGGGAAAAAACCTGTAATTCTAAAACAAGGTGATATCGTAAGTTGTGAGAAAGATACCGAGCATTGGCACTCTTCTACTAAAAATAATGATGTTACTTATCTGGCTTTGTATAGTGGTGAACAACCAACTGTCTGGACCAAAAAGCTCACTCAGGAATATTATGACAAGGTGCCTGAAATGCTGAAATAAGAATTATAAACAGGCAGGTTAAAAAAAATCGCGGGAATGCCCTGGTAACAACGGATCAAATCACAGATAAGGTGTCTTATAGTAAAAAAAGATTAACCTAGCCTACAAACCTCGTCAAAATCAATTCAGATATGCCTAGGAGCATCTCCCTTACTCCGCCTAATTGTTTTAACCGGAACTTTTAGGACGCGCTAAACAAGAATTATGAACGATGAAGAAAAACATATTAGGAACTTAATTCTTCCACTTCCACCTAAATTGGCAGAATTGGCTCAACAGCTTAGAGACTTCCTGAAAAAGGAAACCAATCCTGCAATTGAAATTGTATTTAGTTCTTATAATTCAATCAATATCGGTTATGGGTTCACAGAAAAAGCGTGGGACTGTTACTGTGGTATTATTATCTATAGTAAACATATAAATATCAGTTTTCCCTCTGGAGTAAGTCTTACCGATCCTGAAAACATTTTACAGGGGACTGGAACTAAAGTAAGGCATATCCGGATTGATAAATTTGAAGATATTGAAAAACCTGCTGTATTTGCGCTTTTAAAACAAGCTCGTGAGAATGCATGGATACAGACGGCCAACAGCAGTGATCAACCGAAAGGCCTGAAAACTATTATTAAGCCAAAGTCAAACAATAAATAGACACTTCCCTCCAATCCATTTTATATCATAAAATGCGTGAGCTTTATATAGATTATATCATTATTAAATCTTCGAATAACATCTAAATCATACTTCTAAGCATTCCCGTAAAACATGCACTAAGGTGGTAACCTTAGTTCACATTGAGCGTTTGAAAAAAAAAGTCGGAATGCACTGTTAACCAGGTTTTTTGAATTTTTATTATTTGAAATAATAAGGATCATCACTTAAGATATTAGAATGAAGTTTTTTTCACAATTGTGATATTGACTTTAAAAAGCCAATAATATTTACATATTTTTAAAATAAAATGTAAATAATTAAGATTATTCGATCATTTTAATCATGTAAACAATCATTTATGAAAAATAAAGTGATCTATTTTATCAATAGGCTTAAGGAGCAGTTATGGTTTCGCCCTTTCATATTTTGCCTTTTTTCTATTCTAGTGGCTTTAATGGCAAATTTAGCCGACAATACTTTTTTAAAGGATTTGGTTCCCTCTATCAGTAAAGAATCATTAAATGGATTACTTGATACCATATCTGCTAGTATGCTGGTAATCGCAATTTTTGCGGTAGCATCAATGATTTCGGCCTTTTCTGCTGCAAGCAGTACGGCTACACCACGATCGTTTAAATTGGTGGTGACCGACGATGTTTCACAAAATGCTCTTTCGGTATTTATCGGGGCATTCATTTTTAGTATTGTGGCAACTGTAGCTCTTAAAAACGGGTTTTACGAAAAAGCCGGAATATTTATATTATTTGTAATAACTATTCTGCTTTTTGCGGTTGTAATAATCACCTTTTTAAGATGGGTAGATAGAATCTCGAGATTGGGGAGGCTTTCCAATACCATACAACAAGTTGAGGAAGCCGCTTTTAAAAGTTTATCCAAATATTTAAAAAATCCATTTAAAGGCGCAAATCCACAAAAATCACCATTTTCAAATAAGGGAGAAGCTTGTTATTCAAATAAAACCGGTTATATCCATACTATAAACATTGAAGATTTACAGGAACTTGCCGAAAAGGAAGAATTAAATATAGATGTATGTTGCCTACCGGGAAGCTTTGTAACTTTTAATACGCCATTGGCTTACAGTAGTTCTAATAACTCTGAGATTAAAAAGCAAATAGCAATGGCGTTTGTAATTGCCAATGACAGAACTTTTGATGACGATCCCAGATTCGGCCTCATCACCTTAAGTGAGATAGCCAGTAGAGCCTTGTCCCCCGGAATAAATGATCCCGGTACTGCCATTCAAATCATTGGAAGCTTCTCTAGATTATTCAGTATATGGAATGATACTGAACTTGAAGAGCCTGAAGTTCATTATGATAGAATAAGTATCCCAGAAATTAAAAT
>JBFIMP010000227.1:0-4395 GCA_041611635.1 Christiangramia sp. | reverse complement strand
TCGATCCTGAGACAGCGAGGAGGATGGAACAATTGCAATACGAATTGCTTAAATTCGAGAAGGCACGAAAACTTCAGGGCACCGATGATAAACGAAGATCTGAAACTAATAGATTGGACTTTGAGAACGGTCTTAACAATCAGATTGATAGGGCCAAAGAATATTTCAATTCTACTGAAATTTTAAACAGACAAACCTTACCTTTGCGCCAAATTTACAAAGAGAAAGTAAAGGACTATTTTGGAAAAGGGAGAGATTAACTTTTTTAGTGAAAATGATTTTAAACTCAAGGAGGAAAATGATTTTCGAAACTGGGTGGAACGCGTCATAGAATCGGAAGATAAATATGTTGGTGACATCAATTTTATTTTCTGTGACGACGAATACCTACTTGATATAAATGTAAAATATCTGGACCACGATACCTATACCGATATTATAAGTTTTGATAATGGGATAGGTAATACTTTACACGGAGACATTTTTATAAGTACCGAAAGAGTAGAAGAAAATGCCTCAAATTTCAATGTGGATTTTATAGAAGAATTGAAACGGGTCGTGATTCACGGCGTGTTGCATTTTTGCGGATATCAGGATAAATCTGAAAGGGATAAGGAATTGATGCGACGCAAGGACGAAGAAAAAATCAAATTGTTCCACGTGGAACAATCATAATAAATTAGATCAGGATATGTTCGATAAGCAGTATGATGTTATTGTTGTTGGAGCGGGGCATGCCGGAAGTGAGGCAGCTGCTGCAGCCGCAAATATGGGTAGTAAAACCCTTCTTATAACCATGAATCTTCAAAACATTGCTCAAATGAGTTGCAACCCTGCCATGGGTGGTATCGCCAAAGGGCAGATCGTTAGAGAGATCGATGCTATGGGGGGTTATAGTGGTGTTGTGAGTGATACCAGTGCTATCCAGTTCAAGATGCTTAATAAATCTAAAGGACCTGCTATGTGGAGTCCGAGGGTACAAAGTGACCGAATGAGATTTGCGGAGGACTGGAGGATCAAACTTGAGCAAACTCCAAACCTGGATTTTTATCAGGAAATGGTAGCTGGTCTAATTATTAAAAATGATAAAGTTGTTGGAGTTCGTACTTCTCTCGGACTTGAAATAAACGCTAAATCTGTAGTATGTACCAATGGGACTTTTTTAAACGGATTGATCCATATTGGAGATAAACAATTTGGTGGAGGCAGAGCAGGAGAAAGAGCCGCAACCGGAATCACCAAAGATCTAATCGATGTTGGTTTTGAAGCCGGCAGAATGAAAACAGGGACTCCACCAAGAGTAGATGGAAGATCTCTGGATTATTCTAAAATGGTGGAACAACCTGGGGATGATATTCCTGGGAAATTTTCATTTTCAGATGAGACCAAACCACTTACAAAACAACGTTCCTGTCACATGACCTATACCTCGAATGAGGTGCATGAAATCCTTAAGGAAGGCTTTGACAGGTCTCCAATGTTTAATGGTAGAATTAAAAGTATAGGACCTAGATATTGCCCTTCTATAGAGGATAAAATAAATCGTTTTGCAGATAAGGACAGGCATCAACTCTTTGTGGAGCCTGAAGGATGGAATACCGTAGAAGTATATGTAAATGGATTTTCAACTTCCTTGCCAGAGGATGTTCAGTTTAAAGCTTTACGTTCTGTAGAAGGATTCGAAAATGTGAAATTCTTCCGTCCTGGTTATGCCATAGAATATGATTATTTCCCACCCACACAGTTAAAGCACACCTTAGAAACTAAACTGGTGGAGGGATTGTATTTTGCAGGACAGATTAACGGAACTACGGGTTATGAAGAAGCGGCCTGTCAGGGAATGATGGCGGGTATTAATGCCGCCCTGAAAGTTCAGGAAAAGGATGAGTTTATCCTTAAGCGTAATGAAGCTTATATAGGTGTTCTTATAGATGATTTAATCACTAAAGGCACGGAAGAACCATATAGAATGTTTACATCGCGTGCAGAATACAGAACACTTTTAAGACAGGATAATGCCGATTTCAGGTTAACCGAAAAGTCTTATAATTTAGGTCTGGCATCTGAAGAGCGCATGCGAAAAATGGAACAGAAAAAAGAGAAGTCCTTTAAATTCGTTCAGTTCTTAAAAGATCTTAGCGTTGTTCCTGAAGAAGCGAATCCGGTTCTGGAGAAAAGGAAATCTTCTCCAATGAAACAAAGTGATAAGGTCTTTAAAGTTTTTTCCAGGCCACAGATCACCATGGAAGATGTAAAGAATTTTAGTGGAGTGGAGGAGTTCATTTCTGAAAATGATCTTGATGAAGAGATGATCGAGCAAACCGAAATCCAGGTGAAATATTCTGGATATATTCAGAAGGAAAAAAATAATGCCGATAAACTGAACCGTTTGGAGGATATCAGAATTCCGAATAATTTTGATTATTCAAAGATCAAATCCATGTCTTACGAAGCGAGAGAGAAATTGAAAAAAGTTCAGCCAACAACAATTTCCCAGGCTTCCAGAATCAGTGGAGTCAGTCCCAATGATATTTCGGTTTTACTGGTTTATATGGGTAGATAATTTTCCAATGTTCCACGTGGAACATAGCAATAGAATTTTTGATAACAGCAGAAAAAAAATATAACACTCAGATCCAGAATGAACCAAAATTGGTTTGTAAAGATCATTTAGTAACCGGGGAAGAATTTCAAATTTCAAAATACGAAAATGGAATTCTAAGAACAAATCCTTTTCCTCCAGATCTTAGGAAATATTACGAGAGCGAGAACTATATTTCCCATAGCGATTCCAAAAAGGGTTTGCAGGACAAGGTATATCAACTTGTAAAATCTCACATGCTCTCTAGAAAAGCCAAATGGGTAAGAAGGTATTTTAAGCAGGGTGATATTTTAGATTTTGGAGCAGGTACCGGAGAGTTTTTAAATAAGATGAAAAAGTTCCTCTGGAATGTGGATGGTGTAGAACCAAATAAAACTGCCCGGGATCTTGCTATCTTGAAAGGTTTGAATTTAAAACCAACTCTATCTGAACTCAGGATTAAAAAATTTGATGTTATAAGCTTATGGCATGTTTTGGAACATCTGCCAGATCTCGAAAAAAAGATCCAGGAATTTTATGATCTATTAAATGAGGAAGGTATTTTGATTATCGCTGTTCCCAATCACAGGTCTTATGATGCAGAATTCTATAAAGAGGATTGGGCGGCCTGGGATGTGCCCAGACACCTCTGGCATTTTTCAAGAGAGGGACTAAAGGAAAAATTTTATGAATTCAATTTTGAGCTGGTAGATGAAAAGCCTTTAAGATTTGATTCCTACTATGTGAGCCTGTTAAGTGAAAAAAATAAAAACTCTTCTAATCCCTTAAATGCCTTTTATCGCGGATTCGTCTCTAACCTGAAAGCCAGGAAGACTGGAGAATATTCATCTATCGCCTATTTCTTTAAAAAGACACCTAAAACTTAATTTCAGCCCTTTACAAGGTGCTTTACTCTGTTCAGCTTGTCATTTAGTAGCCGTAAAAAGATAACCCTCTTAAAACAGCTATAAATGCGTCTTTTTTTATAGATTTAAATTATTTTAAAAATATAAACTATAGAAATATACTATTATTAGTAAAAATAAGGCTTTGGTAGAAAAAATACTTTTATACATTTGCCATTCAAAACAAAATCTTATGATCAAAAGATTTATTGGAGTTGCAGCGATTGCAATCATGATGGTTTCATGTAACGAGCAAAAAACTGCTTATGTAGACACCGCAAAAATTGTTCAGGAATATAGAGAGATGAAAGATGTGGAAGCAGAATTCACCTCTAAATCAGATTCAGTTAGAAAACAACTGGATTCTGTTGCTCGTGTATTTCAGCAGGAAGTTCAGGCATACCAGTCTGATATGAATTCAATGTCTGAAGCCCAGCGTCAGGCAAGGGAGCAGGAGTTAATGCAGAAACAGCAAATGCTTCAACAACAACAACAAATGCAAAGCAACCGGCTTAGAGAGCAGAGTTCTGCAGTTATGGATTCTATTGTAACCAAGATCAAGGATTATGTAAAGGAATATGGAAAAGAGAATAACTATACTTATATCTTTGGATCTAACGAGAGCGCCAATATCATGTATGCTGAAGAAGGATTAGATATCACTCAGGATATTTTAAAGAAATTAAATGAAGACTATGGTGGAAGCGATGCAGTGGAAACTGAAACTACTGAAGAGGTAGAGGACTAGTCTAAACATAAATAGAATAAAAAAAGCTTCAGAATTATCTGAAGCTTTTTTTATTCTATTTATGTTTAGACTAGTCCTCTACCTCTTCAGTAGTTTCAGTTTCCACTGCATCGCTTCCACCATAGTCTTCATTTAATTTCTTTAAAATATCCTGAGTGATA
>JBFIMP010000226.1:0-4447 GCA_041611635.1 Christiangramia sp. | reverse complement strand
TTTGCCAAAATCGAATTAAATTTCAAAGAATACTCATACGGCAGCTTATTCTCCTGAAGGGATCGTCGATTCTGCGTTGCCTTCAAATTTACCTGAAGACAGGGTTATCCTTGCCGGAGGTTTAGTGCCGGAACTTAAAAAATCCTATTTTAGAATTGGGCATATGGGATCTGTCACCTCGAATGACTTTATTGCTGTGTTGAATTTAATGGAACTCAGGTTTATAGAACCGGGACTTCTAATGAAAGCAGGGGGAAGATTACCGGCTTTCCAGAATGAACTTATGACTTTAGTATAGCATCAGATTCAGTATATCTTACCTTCAATTATGAAATGGATTGAACAAAAAAAATCCTGCCAGACGTATCCTGCAGGATTTTTTTTTGTTGCAACGCGCATGTCTTTATACTTGTAAAGGTGATTTAACAGTTTCGCGAATACTTATTAAATCTTGCGTATTTCTTTAATTTTTCAACACTATAAAAATAATATTTTTGTTTAATATTTTTATAGAATAGTTAAACAATTATAAATTATTTAACACTAGAGTTTTAAGATCGATTCCTAAATCTTGATCAAATCTCCTCTACGAAATCTGCAAAAACTTTCTTGTGCAGCTCCAGATCCAGGTTTGGGGAAACCGAAACCCGGGCTATATAATCTTTATCATCCTCCTTGGTAGTACCTTGTGTGGAAGTTGCTGGTATCGTCCAGTAACAACCTTTAAGTTGCCCATAGCTCACACAATACTTACTTTCATTTGGGATCTCGCCTATCATCATATTAATAAGCTTACTATTGAGTGCTCTTTTATAGGTCTCTCTTTCTTCTTCGGTTTCACCTTTTGTTGGGAGGTCTAAGGAGAATACTGAAGGTGTAAATCCTTCTTCAGCCAGATCTTCGGATACAAAATTGATCTTCGCTTCAGGCAAGGCTTCTTCAATAAAGCTTACGAATTCACGCGTATTCTTATAAGCATCTTTGATCCTTTGATTCATCGATGGGAGCTGTTCGGCCAGTATTTCTACCTGTAGATCTGTAGCTTCATTATCACATAAGCTTAAATGCTTATCTATTTTCTCCATTAACTCTTCAGCCTTAGTGTTAGCTACACAATACCCGGCAGTACATCTTCCTCCACTAGGAAATTTGGATCCGCTTACATAAGAGATCGTTTTCACCTCTGAAAGTATACCGTCCTTTCCGCAGAATTGTACATTAGGACAGAAAGTTTGATCCAGAATGAACACCGGCTCTACAGCTTTCTCGCCAGTAGCTGTCTGGCGATCCTTAGTTAGAACCTGTCTTAATTTCTCCAAATCGGGAACTTCAACCCTAGGATTTGTAGGTATCTCTGCAATGATATATGGTACCGCACCAGCTTTTGCTACCTGGTCTAAAACCTGATCTGTGCTTTGCACCATATCATTATCACCATCTACCGGGAGGTCAACGATTTCAACATTATCCAGACATGCTGCCACTCTCCTAGCCTGGTCGTTCGTTCCTCCATAACAGTTTGGAGGCACAATGATATTTATGGTTTTTCCTGGATGCTTTTCCATTGCATCATCAATAAGTCCCATCATAATTGCATATTGTACCGAAAGTCCGCAGGAACCAAGAAGAACCTTAGATTCGGTTGCCGTGATCTTATGAACTGCGTCCACGACCTTGGCCTTATCCTCTTTATAATTGGTATCTTTTACAGATCCAGAGCTTCCTAATAATTGCAGCAGAGCAGTATGGCAATTGGCTGGGGTCATGGCGATGCTTTCTCTTCTTCTTACATGCTGAATTTCGGTAATGTACTTCTCGTTTTCAGAACCATTTACCACAATTACACTTCCCAGCTCAGCCTGCAGGCTCACATAGAAATCGATCTTTGGATCAAGAGGCATTTGTTTAAGATCATCCTCATTTGAAATGAAAACTGTACTCCCATCAAATTCCGGGATATCTTCAATATTATTTAACTCTTTGGTTTCAAAAGAATATCCATAAACATGCTTAAGAGATTCAAAATCAAAAAATCCTGGTAACTCTCCTTTATAACAGATCAAAGTATTTTTATGATCAAAAAGATTCTTTCTCAAGACAGCCAGAACCGGCATCATTCGGGAAGAAAAACTTATCACATTATCTGCCTTAAGATCATTCAGCTTTGCCACTCCCCATTCCAGAACCGAGGACAGGGGATGTCCCAGCCGAATATAATCGAAAGCTGTGGGCAGTTCGCTCAAAGCAACTTTTTCAGCATTATTGCTTTGATATAATTCTTCAAATTTCTGAAGAAATTCGGTTTTTGCCAGGGTCTCATTATAAATATCTAAACGGTGGGTTGTAAGTTTAACCCAGTCTATTGGCATATTTTTAACTACATCTTCTAAATACACTCTAACATTTTGCTCTTTCATATACTTCAATTAAAGATCGGCCGGGAATATAATTCAATTAGAAGATTTTAAAAAGACCTGAGACCTGTTTTATTTACCTATTTTCTATCTTATAATTCATCCATGAGTTTTTGCCAGATATGTTTATATACTGGAGGAAGAACATCCAATTTGCTATGAAGTGAAAGTAAGACAAGAGGTGTAATATTATTCCATGATTAAGAAATTATTGCAACTTTAATAGAAAAGATATTTAGAGAATTTTGAAAAAACCGATCTTTCTGCAATAAATAATCAATGGAAATTATAATCATTTCAATTGCGGCCTTCCTGGTTGCCATTCTAACCTTCTTTTCGGGTTTTGGACTAGGCACCATACTCACCCCTCTTTTCATGTTATTCTTTCCGGTTGAGCTAGCTATTGCGCTAACAGGTGTGGTTCATTTTTTCAACAATATTTATAAGGTTAGCCTGGTAGGTAAGAATGCAGAAAAGGAGGTCTTAATACGGTTTGGTATTCCCGCCGTAATCGCTGCCATCGCTGGATCCTGGATTTTAGTAAACATTCCTTCCACTAAGCCCTTATTCTCTTATAGCGCCTTCGGATCCTACTTCGAAGTTTATCCTACTAAATTCCTGATATCTATACTGCTTATCATTTTCGCTAGTTTTGACCTTATTCCATACCTGAGCAATCTAAAATTTGGAAAAAGAAAATTACCCATAGGTGGAGCACTGAGCGGTTTCTTTGGGGGGCTCTCTGGAAATCAGGGCGCCTTAAGGAGTGCTTTTCTTATTAAGGCTGGACTTTCAAAAGAAGCCTTTATTGGAACAGCCGTAGTGGTTTCAACCTTTGTAGATTTCACCAGGTTAAGCGTTTACGCCACACGATTTATAAACTCTGAACTTACAGACAATTTAGGTTTACTAATTTGCGCAACCCTGTCTGGAATTGCCGGATCTTATTTTGGAAACAGGCTTTTGAAAAAAGTCACCTTAAGATTCATCCAGGTAATTGTAGCCATTTTATTAATTATAGTTTCGCTTGCTTTAGGTGCTGGCATTATTTAGTACTAAATAAAATTAGCCCTGATTATACAGGTATATGAATTTGCGAACACCCCCTCAACTAAAACAAATTCAGGTCAGGCTTTATTACAACTTATTATAAATTCAGGTGAGATCGCTATAATTGCCTGGAAGATATATTTCAAGGTGATTTCAGTATATTCAGGTTTAAATTCTGGAGGATCATTATAACCGGTTTTTTCAGAAGTACACCTTATTAATATCCACAATTTTACTGGGTTGTTTTTTTAACCTGGATCTTTGAAGAAGCATTCTATAGACTGAGTGCTTCTGCGGAAAATTTAGCCTGCTCTTTGCTGTTCACTTTTTATCCCTTTCCATACCTTCTTACCAAGATTTACTATCAGCATGACTATGATCCCGACAATGAGGCCCAAAAATAGTTCAACTATGATAGAAGGAATGTTCTCGAGTATACCATGAAGAAAATGTATATTATGAGTAAAGATCCCTCCAGAAACCAGTAATAAGGCAATGGTCCCTATAACCGAAAGACCTTTGATTACTTTAGGTAACGCATTAATTAGGAAGTTACCAATCTTATCTGAGAAACTATCGTTTCTCTCGTTCATATCTACCAGTCTTGCACCAAATTCATCCATACGCACTATCAAAGCAACAATACCATATACGCCAACCGTGGCCACCAGGGCAATTAGGGTAACTACAGCTATCTGTATATTCAGAGCTTCCTCGCTTACCGCACCAAGTGCGATAATAACAATCTCTACCGAAAGGATAAAATCTGTAATAATAGCCGATTTGACCTTTTCCTTTTCCCGGGCCAGGGCTTCCTCCTTGGTGATCTTTTCCAGTTTCGGTTTTTCTTTAGGGTGAGCATGTGGAAAGAAATACTCATAGATCTTCTCGGCCCCTTCGTAGGCCAGATATAATCCCCCCAGGATGAGAATAAATTTAATAACTACGGGGACAAATGCACTCAGTAAAAAAGCAATTGGTAA
>JBFIMP010000225.1:0-4495 GCA_041611635.1 Christiangramia sp. | reverse complement strand
TTAATTAAAGTTATTTCCAGATCTGCTTCTTATCCTTTTCCATAATCTCTTTTATCTTCTTTTCTTCCCATTTCTTTCCGAAGATAAAATTTGAGCCAAAAACACTGGCCCAATGAGCAAAGAGCCCTATCCCCCAGAAAAATAAAGTGGAGTAATTTGCAAGATCGGTAAGGCCTTCAAAAAATCCGGTGTCCTGGGTATTTAAAATGAAAATTACGGCATTGATAATAATATAGATGAGCAGGTGCACATAGAACCCCTTAATATCCTCGATCCTTTTTTGAGCCGATTTATAGCTCATGGTTTTTGTATAATCTGATTCCATTATTTCCATGATTTTGATTGTTGCTGGTCTTTCTCCATCAATTCCCTGATCTTCCGCTCTTCCCATACACTTCCATAACCGAAAACTGAAAATCCATGAATGGTAAGACCTATCCCCCATCCTAATAAAGGAAACCAGAACCATTGAAATTCCCAGTATGTATAATAATTAACGAAGATAAGGAATGGTATTACTACACAATAGGATATGAGATTACCATAAAACTCCTTAATCTCCTTGACTCTTTGTTTTGCCTTGAAATAAGCATTTTCCTGATTGCTATCGATGGTTTCCATAATTGAAATTTGTTGGGTTAAAACAGGTAATTTCACTCTGAATATGTCTTTGGTTTGTTCTATGAGTACCTGTCTTTCAGTTACCTCGTGGTACCTGTTCACAATATTTTGAAGCCCTACTCCTTTTCTACTGCTTAAGACTTCCTTTTTCTGAAGGTTATTTTCAACCACCAGGTAACCGTTAGCTTCATAGATCCTTATTTTTAGAGGCTTTGCCTCGCTTACGATATTATGCTTGATGGTATTCTCCAGGAGAAGCTGAAGTGAAAGTGGAACGACTTTGGCCTCCTCATTAGAAAGTTTTTCAGGTATCTCAAAATAAATACTGTTCTCAAAACGCATTTTCAGCAGCTTCATATAAGTATTGGCAAAGGTCAGCTCTTCTTTTACACTTACTAATACTTTATTTTTTTGCTCCAGTACATACCGGTATATTTTAGATAATGCGGTGGTAAAATGTTGCGCCTGTTCGGGATTTTCGTCAATTAAAGATGCGAGTACATTCAGGCTATTAAAGAGAAAATGCGGGTCCAGCTGATTTTTCAAAGCATCGAATTTTGCTGAAGCCGCGCCGGCAATGATCTTTTGCTCCTTTACTTTTTTATCCTGTCTGTGCTTGTAAAAATTAAAAATATAAAATATACCTCCTGTCACTAAGGTTATCACCAGTGAAACCCAGTAAAAAGAAATCTTCTCACTCTCGATAAACTGATTAAAGCTCCATCCATTATTTTTATAAGACCAGTAATAACGGCACAGGAAAATGGTAAGTAAACTCAAAAAAACAGAAATAATGATCGTGATGGCGAGGTTATCTGGTTTAAAAAACTCCTTTTTATATTTCTTTGAGAAGTAGTTGAACATACAGGCATTTACCAGGTATATTGAAACACTATAAGAAAGGTTTACAACATAGTCTTCCCAGAGATCTTTATCGAGCCCAATTTCATAGCCCTGAAAAATATAAATAAGGAGAAAAACCGCAAAAATTGAATTTCCTACAATAAATGCTTTGCCAAGCTCCTTTAAAATAACTTTTAATAAGTCCATTATTTTTTACAATTATTCGCCAGAATCATTTTCGCACGGTCCTGACCCCAGTCTGGAAAAAATTCAGCTTCTGGTTTAAAATTAGAGAAAAGTTCCAAACTATGTTCTATTTCTGGACAGTACTTCCCGGGGTCCTCTCCAAAGAATCGGGCAGAACCCATATCCCATTCGGCTTTTGAAAGTATTACCCGGGGATTTTCGGGATCAAGGTCTATGGCTTTACGGTAAATTTCGTTAATAGTACCTGAGAGTTTCATTCCGTAAACAGATGGATCCAGGGTGATATAAGAAGTATATAACAATGCCTGTAATACCATGACTTCTGCATTGTCCTTTTCAGCATACTGTTTTGCTTTATCCAGTATTTCCTGGGCCTTTTCTAATTGTCTCTCTTTTAATACTGCGTCTGCCATATCGAAACTGCTTACGATCTGTAGCTGGGCAGCATAGTAATAAGGCAACCAGTTGTTCGTTTCGGCGCTTCCTATTCTTTCAAAGAGATTAGCGGCTTCGGCAGAATCACCCTTGCCCCAGAGTTCGAATGCCTTGTTCATTCCGCTATGATAAGAATTCTGGGCATTTAAACCTATCCCAAGGCTTACCAACAGTAGTGTATATATTAGTTTCATTTCAGGCTGCTTTAAAAAATTGTGATATTCTGAATTTCTTTCGAATTATTATTAAGAATGAATTTAGCGTCTTTCCATTTTGGAGGGCCAAATTTTGCCGGTGCGTTATTGGAACTGGCATAATCTTCTGAAGGATAAAATCCTAGGATCATATCGAATTCGCCATCATTATCCTCATCATGGAATGCTGAAATTGCATATTCCCCATCTGGGAGGTCTTCAAAAACAGCGGTAGCTTTGTTACCAATTATTTCAGATTTATGGCTTTTATAGATTTGTTTCAGCCATTTTGATTCTGAATCATAAAGACCGATTAAAGCAGCACCATCGTTTGAATTAAAACCCGTGATAGTCACTTCCACCGAATTCTGCGCCATTAAAAACTGCGAAAAAACGCCGATAAAAAGAGTATTTAATATTGTTTTCATAATTCTTGTATTTTGTTATTTCAAAAGTGCATCCTTTTATAGCTTTATTAAAAACCTACATACCGAACTGTAATTTTTTATGGATGAATTGAAGTTTTGGTCGATCAGCTCTGTATAGCGAAGTTTATAAATTTCAAATTTTAAAGATTATCCAGCTGATTCGTATCTTTATTGGTACTGATAGTCCAGAAAAAACCAACAAAGAAAAATCTGTCTGCAGCCTGGCGAATAGCACGGGAAGAAAAAGTGCCGTCGTTTCCAGGGGTATTACTGTACTGGTAGCCAAAAATGTTATCTCTTCCCAGAATATTGGAAACCGAGAAATAAAGGATCTTTTGCTGTGATATCAAATAAGCTATATTGAAACTCAAATTATGATAATCGGGAGTTTTTTCATTTAAAAAACCAGTGGTATTAGGGTTTTCGAAAGGTCGCCCCGTAGCATAATTATAAGAAAAACCTACCTGGCTCTTTAGATCCTCGATCCAGTACTTGGTCACTAAGCTTGCCGAGTGCGTTGCCACAAAATTAGGTGTCGCTTTTTCAGGGAAATCCCGATAATCCCTCTTTGAGTCTATATAACTATAAGAAAACCAGTACTCCAGGTTTTGAATCGATTTATTGTCACGGTAAAAAAGATCGATCCCTGTAGCATGACCTTCCCCGATATTTAAAAAATCTGAATACACGAAATCTTCAGTATGATTAAATTTGATGAGATCACGATATTCTTTATAATAAACTTCTGTTCTAAAAGTATAGCCCGGCCTGGTAAATTGATAGTTCAATAGATAATGTGAAGCTTTTTCAGGTGCTATATCATTCTGAAACTTCAGATATTCTGCTAATGCATTTTGGTGAAAATCGCCATATGCGGCAGAAAATTGACTATTGTTGGCCACCTTCCAGGCCATCGCAAATCGCGGGGATAAGATTAAAGATTCACTTGCCTGCAGATAGGAAAATCGCAGCCCTGGTTTCAGGGCGAATTTCTTACCGAAATTAATGTCTGATTCCAGAAAACCTGCGGCAATATTATTACTGAACCTGCTCTGAATATTTATCTCATCTTCAGAATAATCTTCCTTAAAATCTGTAGCCAGGTATTCCAACCCTGAATAGAACTTCAACCGGTTATTATACTTTTTAGATACTTTCAGTTTTAAATGAGCTGCTTTCTCATTATCAACCACGTTGGTTTGGTCGATCTCTATATTGTTTTTACTGTAAGATAAGCTCAACCCAGGCATTATTTGCCAGCTGTTACCAAGATGCCCGTGATAGGAGGCGGTGGAGTAAAGATTGGAGTTCCCTAAATTCAACAAATTCGTATCCTGCAAATTCTCATCTGGCTGGAATAATTCAAAATTCGTATGTTCAATGGCTGTATAGAACTTAAATAGTCCGTTTTGAAACTGACGGCGATAAACAGTTTCACCAGCTATGGATTCATAAGGTTTCTGGAAATTATATCCTTCATTATTCGGGATGAGCTCCTGGTAGGGTTTGAGGTTGATATAAGTAAGATTTAAGGAGACAGAGCTGCTATCCCATTTTTTGGTATGGCCTATTCCGCCACCTACGGTCATTATAGAAATATCGGTTTGTTCCTGTACAGGTTCATTAATGGTATTTAAAGTCAATACGCTGGAAAGCGCCTGCCCATATTCAGCAGAATAAGCTCCGGTGGAAAAGGTGATACCATCGAACAGGAAAGGAGAATATCGCCCACGAGAAGGCAGATTGGCGGCACTGGCAGTATAAGGC
>JBFIMP010000224.1:0-4496 GCA_041611635.1 Christiangramia sp. | reverse complement strand
TTGCAGATTTCGATATCAACCAGATGGTCTATACTGTTGGTAACGAGCAGGAATATCATTTTAAAGTATTGTTCCTTATTCTCAAAAAGCTTGGTTATGACTGGGCAGATGCCCTTTACCATCTAAGTTACGGAATGGTGGATCTTCCCAGCGGTAAAATGAAAAGCCGGGAAGGGACAGTTGTAGATGCCGATGATCTTATTAAAGAAATGGCAGCTACGGCTAAAAGTATCTCAGAAGAACTGGGGAAACTTGATGGGTATTCTGAAACCGAAAAAGATGAACTTTACAGGATCATTGGCCTGGGAGCTCTTAAATATTACATACTTAAAGTAGATCCAAGAAAGCGAATTCTGTTCAACCCAGAAGAATCTGTCGATTTTCAAGGGAATACAGGGCCATTTATTCAGTATACCTATGCCCGTATTCAATCTATTCTGAGGAAAGCAGAATTTGACACAACTGCAGATCTTTCTAAAGATTTCAGTTTTCATGAGAAAGAAAAAGAATTGATCAAGCAGCTTCAGTTATTCCCTGAAACCATTGCTCTGGCTGCAGAAAACCATTCCCCTGCTTTAATTGCTAACTATACCTATGAACTGGTGAAATCTTTTAATTCATTTTACCAGAATGTCCAGATCCTTGGAATAGAAAACGAAGATGAAAAAGTATTTAGGGTGCAGTTGTCAAGACTGGTGGCTAATGTTATAAAATCGGCATTTAAGCTTCTGGGAATTGAAGTTCCGGAGAGAATGTAACAGATTAATGGATTCAGAATTACGAAGTATGAATTTCGTAATGCTGAACTTGTTTCAACATCTACATTGAAAAGAAATGAATTTTGGAAGATGAACTTTATACTTCAGCTTCAAATCATTAAATTTGCAATTCGCTGCCTCGCAGCAATAGAATAAAACTACAGGAAAGATTATGTTTGATAATTTAAGCGATAAGTTAGATAGTGCCTTTCACGTCCTGAAAGGACATGGGCAAATTACTGAAATAAACGTTGCTGAAAGCCTTAAAGAGGTAAGAAGAGCCCTGGTGGATGCCGATGTGAATTACAAGATCGCCAAGGAATTTACTAATACAGTAAAAGAAAAGGCGCTAGGGCAGAACGTATTAAATACTTTGAAGCCAGGTCAATTAATGGTTAAGCTTGTAAAGGATGAGCTTACAGAATTAATGGGTGGTGAGGCCGAAGGCATTAATCTTTCCGGAAATCCTTCTATAATCCTGATGTCTGGTCTGCAGGGTAGTGGTAAAACCACTTTCTCTGGTAAACTGGCAAATTTCCTGAAAAATAAAAAGACCAAAAAGCCACTTTTGGTTGCCTGTGATGTATACCGTCCGGCGGCGATCAACCAGTTACACGTAGTTGGTGAACAGGTTGGTGTTGAGGTTTATTCAGATGAAGGAAATCAGGATCCGGTTGCCATCTCTAAAGATGCGATCGCATACGCTAAAGAAAATGGACATAATGTCGTGATCATCGATACCGCGGGTCGTCTTGCCGTAGACGAGGCGATGATGACTGAGATCTCGAATATTCATGAAGCAATACAGCCACACGAAACCTTATTCGTAGTGGATTCCATGACTGGTCAGGATGCTGTAAATACGGCAAAGACCTTTAACGAAAGACTTAATTTCGATGGGGTTATTCTTACCAAGTTAGATGGTGATACTCGTGGTGGTGCCGCAATCTCTATTAAATCTGTAGTAAATAAACCTATCAAATTCATCGGTACCGGTGAGAAGATGGATGCGATAGACATATTTTACCCTTCCCGTATGGCCGACAGGATCCTGGGGATGGGAGATGTCGTTTCGCTTGTTGAAAGAGCTCAGGAGCAATATGACGAGGAGGAAGCAAGGAAACTTCAGAAAAAGATCGCGAAAAATAAATTCGGATTTGATGACTTCCTAAATCAGCTTCAGCAGATCAAGAAAATGGGGTCTATGAAGGATCTTCTGGGAATGATCCCGGGAGCAGGTAAGATGCTTAAGGATGTAGATATCGATGATGATGCCTTCAAGGGAATTGAAGCGATCATTCACTCGATGACTCCTCTGGAAAGAAGCGAGCCTAAAGTTATAAACGCCAGTAGAAAGAAAAGAATTGCTAAAGGTTCTGGAACTACGGTTCAGGAAGTAAACCAGTTATTGAAGCAATTCAACCAGATGGGTAAAATGATGAAGATGATGCAAGGTGGCGGAGGTCGTAAAATGATGCAAATGATGAAGGGAATGCAATAATTCTTTTCTCTACCTATACACAACAACTAACACACAACTATTAATGACAATTCTCGACGGTAAAAAGATCAGTAATGACATCAAGGATGAAATTGCTGCCGAGGTTACCAAAATCAAAACACGTGGAGAAAAAGTTCCGCATCTTGCTGCAATCATTGTAGGTAAGGATGGAGCGAGTATGACCTATGTGAACAGTAAAGTAAAGGCTTGCGAAAGGGTAGGTTTTGAATCTTCACTATATAGACTTCCAAATACGGTTAGTGAACTGGAGTTACTGGATAAGATCGAAGAACTTAATCAGAATGATGAGATCGATGGTTTTATCGTTCAGCTTCCATTACCTCCACAAATCGATACTCAAAAAGTATTGAATGCCGTGGATCCCGATAAAGATGTTGATGGATTTCATCCAACAAACTTCGGTAAAATGGCTCTGGATATGACTAGTTTTATCCCGGCCACACCTTTTGGTATTCTTGAGTTACTAGAACGTTACGATATTCCAACCAAAGGAAAACATACTGTGGTAATTGGAAGAAGTTATATCGTGGGAAGGCCAATGAGTATCCTGATGGGAAGAAGTGGTTTTCCAGGAAATTCCACCGTGACCCTTACTCATGAGTTCACCAGGAATATCACCCAAGTGACTTCGCAGGCAGATATTATCATTATTGCTGTTGGTATCCCAGACTTTCTTAAAGCTGAAATGATCAAAGATGACGCTGTGATCATTGATGTTGGGATTACCAGGGTTCCAGATGATGAAGCTGAGAGAGGTTACGTGATCAAGGGAGATGTAGATTTTGAGAATGTAAGTAAGCGTGCTTCTTATATCACCCCGGTTCCAGGCGGGGTAGGACCTATGACGGTTTCCATGCTGTTGAAGAATACGCTGCTGGCCAGGGAAAGACACAATAAACGGGCGTTAGACGCTAAATTGAAATAAAAAAAAGAGGGAATTTAAATTCCCTCTTTTTTTTATCCTTCCTGGTTTTCAAGTTTCCAGTCAAGGTAGTTGTGAAGATCAGATTCTATAAATCTTAAACCAAAAGTAAGAACTCCCAGGTCATCAATATATCCTAATCCCGGAACAAAATCTGGAATAATATCCAGCGGATTCAAAATATACAAAAAGGCGAATGCGATCGTTGCTATAGTAAACCAAGGTACTTTGGTGTAAACGCCTTTTCTGTAATCTTTCAGCATTCCAAACATAACCTTGCCAAGCTCACTATACTTCTGAAGTAAGCCAGAGTTATTTATCTTTTTATCGATCTCTTCCTTGCTATCCATCGCGATGGTAACATCGTCTTCATCGATCTTTGTAACTTCGGTTTTTACAAAATCTTCATCGATCATATTTTTCTTTTTTCCAAACATATGTTTTAGATTTAAATGTCTATAATCTGTGATGGGCATTCCCATATTCCTTTTTATAAATCCTTAAAATAAGGATGAAAAGCGATATAAGCAATGGCCCGAATATCAAACCTATAAAGCCAAATAAAGGTACTCCCACGATCACACCAAAAAGAGTAATTAAAGGATGAACGCTGGCTAATCTTTCCAGGACATAAAGTCTTATGATATTATCTGTAGAGCCTACTACTACGAATCCATAAATAAGCAATGCTATTCCCTGGAAGTCGCTACCCTGTGCAAATAGAAGGATCGCTGCCGGAATAATACCTATGGCTGTTCCAATAAAAGGAATCATGGACCCTATAGCGGTTATTACGAACCAAAAGAACGGATCTGGGACTCCGAATATTAAAAATCCAATCAGGGCAATGATTCCCTGCACCAATGCAACAAGAGGAATTCCCAGGGCATTGGACTTTACAAGCTGGTTACTTTCATCACCTATGATCCTTAAGTTGTCTTTTCCTAATGGGATGTAAGTAAGCATCGATTCCCTCAAAGACTGCCTGTTTGTTAGCATATAGTATAACATAAAATACATGATGCCTATCGCGATAAATGCATTGAAGGTGCCTCCTGCCAGATTCTGGAGATTTGCCGAGATCCAGTTGGTTACAGAAGAGGTATCGATATTTGAACTAATATTATAGCCTACAGTATTTTCTATATTGGTCAACTGTAGTTTAAGTGCGCTTAAAACCCTTTCAGAATTTGCTACAGCCTTACCAATTTTCGAACTCAGCATAAAGGCAATAAGCGTTACCGGAATCAGGATTCCAACAAAAGAAGCTGCCATTAATAAAGAAGCGGCCAGT
>JBFIMP010000223.1:0-4536 GCA_041611635.1 Christiangramia sp. | reverse complement strand
TATCACCGACCGGCACTACATTATTATTTTTTTTCCATTCTCGTATTACTTTTTCTGAATCTGTTGCCGCATTAAAAAGATAGACCGGCGATCCTTTTTCCAGGATTGCCGTTTCAAATTTCTGATCAGAATGAAAGTCCCAATCTGCCGGACTACCTTCCACCCCACCGGGAAATGTAGTTTCACCGTCTGAAGTAGAAACTATGATCCTGTAATTCAGAAAACCGTTCTTCAACATATTTTCAGGCACCTCTGCGGAATAATCATAAGTATTATTCGCCTTAAATTCTAAGGATTCATAATTGTTTCCATTTTCTAACCAGGCTTCTACTTTAGTAACAGGATCCTTTGAAACCAGGGTCACTTTCATTTTGATCGGTGTGCCTTCAGTGCTTGTGGTCACAGGTTTATGTACCAGGTAGGTTTTGTCTACCGTACTTTCCTGAGCCTCGAAGGCTTCCAGTTCGTAATTCTTAACATTATGGTACCCGGAAATATCAAATTTTTTCCCTGTAGCTTTCAAAAGGTAAGTACCCGGGGAGATTTCAAATGTTTTTCCATCCGCTTGAAAAGAAACATTATTTCCTTCATTTAATCCAGAAACCTCGAAATTTTCTCCCAGATCTTTAAGCCGAAGATTCATCTTATTTTCTTTCCAACTAATCACCGAAACGGTTTTATCCAGGCTATTGCTGCCAAACGGATTTTTAATAAGGACCGGATCTGGCATAACTTCCAATCTCCAAATTCCATCTTCCAGTTTATCCAGGAAATAAGCACCTCTACCTTCATACTTCACAATTTCAGAATTTCCGTGGCCGGCAATTTCTTTTAATTCAGAGATATCTTTTGGTTCAATTTCGGTGGAATTGGTATAAATGAATTTTTCGCCAGAATTATAGGTAGCAACATCTCCCTTGTAACTGATATTAAAAGCATCGAATTCAAGATTCTCAGGATAAGTGCCCAGATCTATGTTCATAGGAATTTCATGAAAGATTTCAGAGGCGATCATCAAGGCAAGAGCTTTGTGGGGAGTATAATTCAAATTCATGTAATGCGTATTATACTCTGTATTGGCATAGGCTAAAAAAGTTGGATCGTAAGCAAAATGCGTAGCCAGCTGTATTCCCGCTTCCCTGAAACTCCTCGCCATGGCGGGATACATATAAGATCTATTCACATCTGCCGCATCGAACTCATAGACCAGTTTAGCCTTTTTGTTTTCTTTTATAATGTCATTAAAGGGTATCTCATAATCATTCACATTAGGCAAAAGATTACCTTCAAGTTCCTGTTGAAAACCAAGTCCCGTGGGATACCACTGGAAAGTTCCCCCGTCTATTTCTGAGGTGAAGTAGGTCTCGGCTAGATGTACGCTATGGCTCACATTATAGAAAACCGGCTTTTTAGTACCTGTACTCCTCATCGCCCTTACCATTTTATTGATGAACGATTTTACCTCCTCTGGAGTTCCTCTATGATGGGGTTCGTTACTAATTTCAAAAGCAATCAGATTTGGTTCATTCTTATAGGCAACACCGGTATATGGGTTTACATGCTCCAGAAACTGGCTCAGGTAATTCTCCTGTGCCTTTATGGCCTCAGGATCGGTAAGACTATTTTCTTTTCCATATTTATTGGAAAACCCCGGAGTGTCCTCATCGGGCTCCGGCCAGCCATTTCCCCAGTAAGCAATGGGGGTGATCACAAAATTGATGTCGCGCTTCTTTAGTTCGTTGAGTAAATAATCGAAGGCATCTAAATGTTCATTTTCAATTAGATTTCCTTTTTCATCGCTTATCTCGGTACCCCAGACATGCAGCCGGTAAAGATCAAAGTTCAATCGGGTGAAATGATAGATATCCCTGTCCATTTCAGCTTTGATGTCGAGGCCTTTCTTTTCAGCCGACCTATAGGCGTGTGCAAAGGGCGCAGAATAATTCACCCCGAAACCATGCACTTCTTCGTCGTTATGACCCCATCTCATGATGCCGGAATCATCTACATAAACATCTGTATTCTGTTTATTTTGTGCCCTTAATCCGTTATAAGCTAAGATCAAGGCAAAGGCCAACAGGCTAAAAATGAATTTTAGTTTCTTCATACAATGTATTATTATCACTTAAATATCACAGATCTGTATGCCTTCACGAAGCGCGGAAAGCTTGTCCTCATAGGTTGGAATAAATTCCTGAGCCACGAATCCGTCAAAGCCGGTAGCATAAATGGCTTTCATAATGGCGGGGTAATTCAATTCCTGGGAGTCGTTTATTTCATTCCTTCCGGGTACTCCCCCGGTATGATAATGATTTATGTACTGGTGATTTTCCCTTATGGTTCTAATCACATCTCCCTCCATGATCTGCATATGATAAATATCGTAGAGCAGTTTAAAATTTGGTTTGTCCAGCCTTTTAGCCAGTTTCACTCCCCATTCTGTGCGATCGCACATATAATCCTTATGATCTACTTTACTGTTGAGCAATTCCATGACCAGGTTCACATTTAGCTTCTTTGCATAATCCAATAAAGGCGATAGCCCCTTTACACAATTAACGATCCCTGTTTCCTCATCCATCCCATTTCTATTTCCCGAAAAACAAATAACGTTCTTGATTTGATGGTCTGAAGCCTTTTCAATAAGACCTCTATACTTTTCCTGAAGGGCGGCATGATTTTTCAAATCATTAAAACCTTCAGAGATACTGGCAAAATCCTCTGTGGCCATGGTACAAACCAGGCCTTCTTTTTCAACGGTATCCCATTCAGATGGTTTTAATAGATCTATACCGGTAATACCCAATCTTACGCAGGCTTGGGTAAATTCTTCCAGCGGTATATCCTGGTAGCACCATCTGCAAACCGAATGATTGATTTTTCCTGAAATGGAGTAAGAGCCCGATAGCTCAGCCTTGGAACTTAATTCTGAAGCGAAAACACCTGAAATTCCAGGAACACTTAAAATTCCCGCGCTAAGGCCAAGATTTTTAAGCAATTTTCTTCTGTTAGATCGATCTGCCATGGAGTATATTTTTCTAAAATTAATAATAAATGTAAATATTACAATTAATAATCAGAAAAATCATTCCGAGTAAATTTTAGGCTATCTCAAAGTTGTAACCCGATTTTAAAAGTTTCTGATAATTCTCGTAATTGAATTTATAAAGGAAAGCTCCTCTTTTACTGGTTGACTTATCTTTTTCTTCCAGTTTTTCCAGCACATTTAGAGATAAGACCTTTTTCCTGAAATTTCTGGCATCTAGCTCCCTTTGGTAAATTGCTTCGTATAGAGTTTGCAATTGCGGAATGGTGAATTTTTCAGGTAACAGTTCAAAACCAATGGGTTTATAACGCGCATTTTGTTTTAACTGCAGCAGAGCATCATGCACCATCTCGTTATGATCCAGAATCAATAATGGTAAATGATCAATCTCATACCAACGCGCACCGTGTTCTTCAACCAATTCCTCGTCATAATCATCTATTCTTATTAGTGCATATTGCGCGATAGAAATACAGCGGTAACCGGGATCACGATCTTTTTTACCGTAACTTTTTAATTGCTGCATGAACACATTTTCCAAACCTGTAGTTTCCCTTAGCACCCTCTGGCAGGCATACTCAAGATCTTCATCCAGTCTCACAAAACTTCCAATTAAAGACCATTCACCCTTTAGAGGCTCTACGCGTCTTTTAAATACCAACAATTTTAATTTACCTTCCTGGAAACCAAAAATTATACAATCTGTAGCCACATACATCTTCTCCTTAATTTGGTACAGATCCTTGGAATTATAAGTCATTATTGCATTAAATTTTGATAAAGATAGATAATTCATAAAATTATTGAAATAGAAATAAACGTATTATTTACCTTTATTATCTTTGCATTAAATTATAACTATATAGCTTGACCAACATCAGATCTTTTTCAATAAAGCCAGAGGCATTAAAAAATGATGAGTTTGAACTTACGGTAGAATCTCCGGGAAGAATCAATCTCATTGGGGAACATACCGATTATAATAACGGTTATGTGATGCCAACTGCCATTGATAAAAAGATGATCCTTAGATTTAAAAGGAACGAGACAGAAAATTTTTGCCGGATTTATAGTGAAACCCTTCAGAAAGGATTTGAATTTCACCTGGATAAAGCTATAGAAAAAGGCAAGGGCTGGGAAAATTACATTCTTGGCGTGGTTCAGGAGATCATCAAAATGGATCTAAAACCCGAAGGTTTTGATTGCCTTATTGAAAGCAAATTACCGGTAGGAGCCGGCATAAGCTCTTCCGCAGCCCTTGAATGTGGCTTTGCCAGTGGAATTGACGCTCTTTTTGACCTTGGATTAACCGATCTTGAGATCGTAAAATTATCCCAGAGGGCTGAAAATGATTTTGTGGGATCTAATTGCGGTATTATGGATCAATTTGCCTCGGTGATGAGCAGGAAGGGAACTATCCTAAAACTGGATTGCCTTCATCTGGAAGCTGAATATATACCTGCAGATTTTAAAAACTGTAAATTATTATT
>JBFIMP010000222.1:0-4555 GCA_041611635.1 Christiangramia sp. | reverse complement strand
GGAGATAAGAATCCTGAAGAAAAGATCAATTTCATAAAAACTAGATTTGGGAAGGGTGAGATCTACCTGCATGCTACACCACAGGCTTTCAGCAATTATTTTTTACTCAAAGAAGAAAACTATAAATACGCCGAAGCAGTGCTGGCATATTTATCTGGAAACAACATTCTATGGGACGCATATTATAAATCTGGCAAAAGCTTTTATAGCTCGCCGCTTTATATCCTATTAAACAACCGGCCGCTTAAATGGGCTTATTATTTCGTCCTCATATCCACGATTCTATTTGTGCTGTTTGAAGGAAAAAGAAAGCAAAGACCCATTCCAGTAGTAGATCCACCTATGAATAAATCTTATGAGTTCACAGAAACTGTTTCCCAGTTATATCTAGAACAACAGAAATTTCACGAACTTGGACTCAAGAAGATCGCACTTTTCATGGAGTATATTAGATCTGAATACAGGCTGGATACTTCGCAGATCAACGAGCAGTTCTACAAAGATCTCTCAGTAAAAAGCGAAAAGAACTTAGAAGATGCAAAAAAACTGTTCGAAGGGATCTATAATTTTCAGGATGAAAAGAAAAATGATAAGGATGATTTCTTTGAGCTAAGCAAACACATAAATTCATTTAAAAAGAAACATGGATAATCAGGAAATGAATCCTCAGGAAGAGGGGATAAAATTTGAGAATAGAATTCCGCTAGAAGATCTGCAGGATTCGGTTGCAAAATTAAAAGACCAACTATCCAGGGTGATTGTGGGCCAGGAAAATTTTGTAGAATTACTCATCGTGGGGATGCTTTCTAATGGGCATGTTCTAATAGAGGGAGTACCCGGAGTGGCCAAGACCATAACCGCAAAGTTATTTGCCAGATGCTTGAAAACAGACTTCAGCAGGATACAATTCACGCCAGATCTTATGCCAAGCGATGTATTGGGAACTTCGGTCTTTAATATGAAATCTTCGGAATTCGAATTCAAAAAAGGGCCTATTTTCTCTAATATCATCCTTATTGATGAAATAAACCGTGCTCCGGCAAAAACACAGGCAGCTCTTTTTGAAGTAATGGAAGAACGCCAGGTGACCATAGACGGGAAAATGTATCTTATGGAAGCTCCTTTTATGGTGCTGGCCACTCAAAATCCCATTGAACAGGAAGGCACCTATGCCCTTCCCGAAGCCCAATTAGATCGCTTCCTTTTTAAGATCGTAGTTGATTATCCAGATTTTGAGGCTGAAGTGAAGATCCTGAAAACTCATCATGATCGCAAGGGTAAATTACCTGAAACAGCGATCGAAGCCGTGCTCACTCCAGAAAAGATCTCTAAGCTTAGAGCACAGATCCATGAGATCATCATAGAGGAAAAGTTACTTAATTATATCGCAGAGATCATTAACAAGACCAGGAATCATCCCCACCTCTATCTGGGAGCCAGTCCCCGGGCATCGATCGCGGTAATGAATGCCTCCAAAGCCTATGCTGCGGTGAACGGGCGCGATTTTGTGATCCCAGAGGATATAAAGAATATTCTTAAACCGGTACTGGCTCATCGTCTAATTCTATCTCCAGACAGGGAAATGGAAGGTATGACCGCCGGTAGCGTAATAGATATGATCGCTCAATCTGTAGAAATCCCTCGATAGTGCTAAAATTCATCAGGTCATTATATTTTGGAAGAAGGCTTTTTTATGTCCTCTTCATCATATCTGCACTTTTCCTGATTTCCTTCTGGTTCGAACCGCTTTATCCATTTACCTGGATTCTTGTGGCAATTCTCTCAGTTTTGTTGCTCACAGATCTGGTTACTCTTTATAAAGGGCCGTCTATTAATGCAGAACGGCATTTACCTGAGAAATTCTCCAATTCAGATGAAAATATGGTGAAGCTCAGCATTAAAAATAATTATGACTTTAAAGTGCAATCAGAAGTGATCGATGAGATCCCGGTGCAATTTCAGAAAAGAGATTTTTTAAGAGCTGCTGTAATACCCGCACAGGCTAAGATCGATTTGGAATATTATTTAAAGCCCCTGCAAAGAGGTGAATATGTTTTCGGAAACCTGAATATTTTCATTTCTACACAACTAAAATTGGTTAAAAGGAGATTTGTATTTAATAAGGATCAGGTAGTCAAGGTCTATCCTTCCTTCATTCAAATGAAAAAGCTGGATTTCCTGGCCCTGGACCAGAAGATAAGTTTACACGGTATCAAACGCATCAGGCGAATTGGTCATACCATGGAGTTTGAACAGATCAAGGAATATGTACGTGGAGATGATGTAAGGACTATTAACTGGAAGGCAACCGCTAAACATGGTAACCTGATGGTAAACCAGTTCCAGGACGAAAGATCTCAGCCCGTATATTCTGTAATTGATTGCGGCAGGATGATGAAAATGCCCTTTGAAGGCCTGAGTCTTCTGGATTATGCTATAAACAGCTCCCTCGCGTTTTCTAACGTGGCATTAAAAAAGAAGGATAAAGTGGGATTGTTATCCTTTTCGAATAAGATAGATCACCTTCAAAAGGCAAGTTCCAAACTAAGCCAGCTGAACAGGATCATGGAGTCTCTGTATAATGTGAGCACAGGTTTTTATGATAGCGACTATAGTCTTTTGTATTCCAGGGTAAAAAAACATATAAGCCACAGAAGCCTGTTAATGCTTTATACAAATTTTGAGCATATGTCTGGACTTCAGCGACAACTACCCTTTTTAACAGCTTTGGCAAAGCAACACCTGGTAGTTGTTATATTCTTTGAGAATACTGAAGTTACCCAACTAACGAATATGATCCCTAAAAATGTGAGTGAAAGCGCTCACCAGATAGTAGCAGAACAATTCTCCCATAACAAACACTTGATGGCAAAGGAGCTGCGAAGGCATGGTATACAAACCTTACTTACCCGTCCTGAAGATCTTAGCATCAATACTATCAATAAATACCTGGAGATCAAATCCAGAGGTCTCTTATAACTCATTACAATTCGGGTTTAAAATTCTACAGTTCGGTTAAAACTTTTTCCGGAAGCTCTACTTTGAGCCTAAGTTTGTTTCATAATCAATAAATAATATCATTATGAAAACAATTGCTGTATTAGTAGCCATATTGATGGGAGCCTTGATGCAGGCCCAATCAGAAAATACTGGAAGCATTAACGCCACCGTCTCAAATGTTATAGGAAGTGAAGGAAATGTAAAGTTCGGACTCTATTCTGAAGACACTTTTATGAAAGCAGCCCCTGAATATTCGGTTGAGGCAGAGATCGTGGATGGGAAGGCCGTTGCCAATTTCGAAAATGTACCAGAGGGCACCTACGCTCTTTTAGTAATGCACGATAAAAACGATAACGGAAAAATGGATTTTGATAGCAGTGGTATGCCTATTGAAAATTATGGATCCAGCGGAACAGGAATATGTTATGGCCCTCCAAGCTGGGAGGTTTCCAAATTTAATTATGACGGGAAGCATAAAGAGATTGAGATTAAATTTTAATAAAATTACTTACCAAAAGATCATCCATCAATCATTTTATCAGTTTCAAAACCCTTCTTCATCAGGAAGGGTTTTTTACAATAGATAAAACAAAGTTAAATCTTATTTAAAATAAGAAAAACTTATACCTTTGTAATAGCAAAATTGTAAAAATGACTATCACCCAACTTCATTATGTACTTGCGGTTGCAGAACACAAGAATTTTACCAAGGCCGCGCAAAAGGTATTTGTTACCCAGCCTACTTTAAGTATGCAGATCCAGAAACTGGAGGAGGAACTTGAAGTAACTATTTTTGACCGGACCAAAAAACCGATCCAGCTTACTGAAGTTGGTGAAAAAATAGTTCAGCAGGCGCGTAATATCGTGAATGAAAGTGACCGTATCCAGGATATCGTAGATCAGCAAAAAGGATTTATAGGAGGTATTTTCAGGCTTGGAGTAATCCCAACGATCATGCCTACCTTATTGCCTATGTTTATAGGTAGCTTTATTAAAAAATATCCCAAAGTTAAACTTAAGATCGAAGAGCTTCACACAGAAGCCATACTTGAAAAACTTAAGGAAGGACATTTGGATGCTGCAATTGCAGCTACTCCGCTGGAGGTGGAAGGCATTAAGGAAAATGTCCTTTATTACGAGCCATTTGTTCCCTATATCCCAGGTGACCAGCAAAAGATTGATTCGGAAAAGATAAATGTTGAAGACCTCGATATTAATAAGATCCTTCTTCTTGAAGACGGACATTGTTTTAAGGACGGTATCATCAATTTATGCAAAGCCTCCAGGGATTATGGTGATGACCAGCTGCAACTGGAGAGTGGAAGTTTTGAAACTCTTATCAAACTGGCGAACGAAGGGCTTGGAATGACCCTGCTCCCTTACCTGCATACTCTGGATCTTAAAGAATCAGAAAAAAAGAACCTTAAAATGTTTCATGATCCTGTTCCTGCAAGGGAAGTAAGTCTTATATATAACCGCAGTGAATTGAAAATGCAGATCATTGAAGCCATCAGGAGTACGATCGCTGGTGTGGTTAAAGGAGCGATCACCTTCC
>JBFIMP010000221.1:0-4572 GCA_041611635.1 Christiangramia sp. | reverse complement strand
TAGGCTTAATAAGGCCAAGGTCTTTATTCCTGAAATAATGCTCCTGATTGATCCGCATGATGTTCTGTATACGCGGATTTCTGGTCACGATATCATCTTCCAAACCTTGGAAGCTACGGTGCCAGTTATGAAAAAAGTACAGGCCTTCCGTTTTTCCTTCCTTGTACCCGGCAGTCTCAAAACGTGAAAAAAGATCCACATCCTCGGCTCCGTAAAAATGAAAGAACTCGTCAAAACCATTCACTTCCAGAAAAGCACCTCTTGGAGCCAGCACCATGCCGTTCATCTCTCCAATCCGCGACACTTTTAATCCATCAAAACTTTGTAGTTGCTTAAGGCAGGTAGATGTATCTTTGTCAAGATATCCCATTTTAAAAAGGAAAAATCTTTCAGGTTTCTTTAGCTGATCCAATCTTTCTATCGCTTTAGGATGAAAAACAAGGTCTACATCAGCGATAAATACATAAGACCCTTTGCTTTGTAAAACTCCATAATTAAGGGCCTTACTCTTGTTCCAAAGCAGCTGGGCTACCGGTAGAAAAAAAGAAGACACAAAATCATATTCGCCCATCAGCTTTTTCAGATCCTCTGTAAGGGGTGCGTTACTGCCGTAATCGACAAAGACCACCTCAAAATTCTTTGAAGACTGCTTTTTAAGGGACTCAAAAGAAAGTCTTATCCTCTCGGTATCCCTGTTCCTATGGGCATAAATGATCACGATCTTTTCTTCCATGAGCTAAACCTGTGTAATTTCGTCTTCTATAAGCTGATATTGCTCTATGACTTTTTGCCTTATAAGTTCTCTTTCCAATCGGGGTTTGATCTTCTTTAAATTATAAGAAATGCCCTTAAAAATATCGATTTCTCCTGAAATAGTTTTGATTATAGTTCTCCTGATCTTAGAAATATCCTTCGCATCTTCTATCAAGCAACCATTAAAATTATCTTCTATGAGGTCTGCAGTCACTCCTCCGGGGTTTGACTGTATAGGAAAAGCTCCCATCACAATTGCCTCTAATAATGTATTTGGCATCCCATCAGAAGTACTATTCCCGATATATATTCTGGCTTTTCCCATCAATTTCATCACCTCTTGGGATGGAATCTTCCCAACTAGCACGAAATTTTGCCAGGATTTGAGCTCTGACTTTTGAACATAAGCTTCAACTTCTTCTCCATTTCCAAAGATCACAATTTTGTAATGCTTCAGCCTGTCTTTTAGCTCTTCGATGGCCTGTAATACCTCAATGCATTTCCCATGTAATCCCTGGTAACCTTTTATAAGAATAAGTTGGCGTTCCGAAAAGGACTTTATAAATGGATCGGTCTTCCTGAAATCGAAGCCTCCCCCTCCCGGAAAAACGCCCAGAAATTTTCCTTTAAATCCATTTTCCAATGCAATTTGATAATCCCTTTTACAATCAGTAAATAAATAATCTGCTTTTTTTAGGACCTGTTGTATGCCTTCCAGATATATTTTTTTATTCCTGTAATAATAGAGATCACTGCCCCAAGTAGATATTATCCATTTTATTCTCGGATATTCTTCAATCACTGGTAATACAAACTCTCCGCCCAAATAGATCACAAAACTATGTATGATATCAGGTTTAATTTCTTCCACTTTTCTTTTCAATACCTTCTCAAAATCTCTTTCATTGAAACTGTTAATAAGGTTTGTAAGCTGAGATGCATTCTTTTTAAGAAAATATCTACCCGGATGATCCCACTTATACCGCCAGCCAACGATCTGTTTTACAAAGTCTATCTTTTGCACCTTAGTATTAGAATCGTATAAATCCAACCAGTAAATCTCATGCCCCGAATCCTTTAACTGTTCGGTCCAGTTAAAAAAATGAGGGGCAAAGAGGGAAACCATTAATATTTTCATTCCTTTTTCAGATCGGCAAAAATTTCAGTTAGATTTTCAGGTGATAAGTATCTTTCAATATTATCATATTTCGTATCTAAAGTGCCATTTTTAAAGCCTCTATATAATTTCTCGAGTAAACCTGAAATTCTGTTTTCATCATCAATTTCAGACCAAAAAGGATAATCTTCCCCCAAAATACGTCTAGCTTCACTCTTTGGTGGGCCCAGTAACAGTATTGGTTTTCCCGAAGAAATTACATGAGGAAATTTCCCAGGCAAGAAGGGACTAAATTCTGCCTTTGCTTCAATAATTACATTCACCGAGGTATTTTCCTGAAGCCACCTAACTTCGCTAAATGCTATGTTTTCACAAATCACTTGAATCGATGTATTATTCTCAGACTCCTTTTCTAAATATTCTCTATAATAATCTGCCGGACCAATATGAATTAATTTGGCTTTGGCTCGTGGGTATTTAACAGAGAACTTTTTAAATCCTTCTATAAGCCCAAAAGGCTGCCTGGCCTGTAAAAAATTACCTGCATGAAGAATAGTAAATTCAGAAGGTTTTAAACTGATATCCGTAGATTTATTCTTTTGTATTGCTTTATCTATTTGGTGGGGGATAACTATACCCTTTTTAGAGAATGTCTTATAATGACTCCCCATCCACTCTTTTAAGAGTAATGACGGAAATGCTGCATAGGTACACTTATCTGCCACGGCTTCCATGAAACTTTGTTTGATCCTATATCCTGATTCTTTCCAGGTGTAAGGCTTGGGATACCAATGCATTGGGTAGGGATCGTGTATATAAGCTATCCATTTTGCATGCCATTTTGGGATTTTGAGTAAGGCATGATGTGGCCTGAAACTTCCTCCCTGACTTAAAGTAATTACCCAGTCTGGGTCAAAATACCTTTCTTTTTTTAAGGCTGCAACTATACAGTCCCGATCATTTTTAAGTGTAAATGAAAAACCAGTCTTCTCCTCAATTTTAGGATTAAGACTAAACTTGAAGATATACCGTATATATCTTTCTACTCTGCTTAGAAAGAATAAGAGACTTTTACGGTTTTCAGGGATCGAAATACTTTCTGCCCCCCCCAACTTGATTTCCTTCCTTGAATAATGGTAAACTTTAACCTGAAAACCAGCTTCGATCAGATTTTTAATAAGCGCCAGATTAGCCTTTGCTCCACTACCGGAATCCTTATCAACAGATTCTGCTATAACAAGTATTTTCTTTGAAGTTTCAACCAAATCTATCAACTATAAAAGACACAATTCTTTCAGAAGCTTTCCCATCTCCAAAAGGATTCTGAAAAACACTGGGAGAAGGTTTATTAAAAAGCTCTGTGGCGTTCTCCACTATTTTAAGCGTATTTGTCCCAACCAGAATGCTCGTCCCTGCATCTATAGCTTCCATTCTTTCAGAAAGTTCACGGGTCACTAAAACTTTTTTTCCAAAGCATGGAGCCTCCTCCTGAATACCTCCTGAATCTGAGATAATAAATTCACAGTTTTTTAGCAGATATAACATTACAGGATAGCTTACAGGATCTATTAGATGAATATTTTTAGTATTACCCAGCTTTTTATACACATGATCTTTTACATTTGGATTAAGATGTACGGGATATACAATATCAACCTCTTCAGTATCCGCTATTTGAAGTACCGCTTCACAAAGTTGCTCAAAGCCTTTTCCAAAACTTTCTCTTCGGTGTCCGGTAAGTAGAATAAACCGTTCTAAACTCCCGGGATCGATACCTGTTTCAAAGATAAGTTCTGATTCATCAATATTTGCAAGCCGGGAAATCCCTAATTGTACCGCATCTACAATTGTATTCCCAGTTATATAAATTTTATGTTCAGGAATATTCTCTCGTAAAAGATTATCTCTAGCTTGTAATGTTGGAGCAAAATGATAATTTGTGAGCCGTGCCGTTACCTGTCTGTTTATCTCTTCGGGGAAAGGGGAATAAGAATTAAATGTCCTTAATCCTGCTTCTACATGCGCTATCTCAATTTGCCTGTGAAAAGCGGCCCATGCTGCCATTACTGAAGTGGTAGTGTCTCCATGTACCATCAAGATATCCGGCTTAACTTCTGTAAGAACCTTGTCAAAAGAAGTCAGGATCTCACCGCTTAGCTTATTTAAAGACTGATTTGGAGACATTAGCCCGAGATTATAGTCTGGTACAATCCCAAAAAACTCTAGCACCTGGTCAAGCATCTCACGATGCTGTGCTGTAACACAAATTGTATGATCAATTTTACGTTCTTGAAGTTTATAGATAACTGGAGCCATTTTTATGGCTTCAGGACGGGTTCCAAAACAGATTAAAATTTTCACTACTTTTTTGATTGAATTACTTTTTTCAATTTTGGGTAAAATATTTTAAACAAATTAATCCTCAAGCGAAGTAAGGCAGAAAACCTCAGATTAATCCCATTTTCAAGAAAAAAAAAGTAATGCAAACGTAGAGTATCCATATAATTCTCTGAATATTGATGAAAAATAATTTTCAATTTCCATTTAAAATAAGGAGTAACTTTTATCTTTTTTACTAATAAATGAGAATTTATTAAATGTAAACTTAATAAGAATGATTTCAAGCTATTCTCATCATTCTTTGTACTTATTCTCTCATGAGAATGTTCTCTATAAAGCACATAGCAATCCTTACTCATTAT
>JBFIMP010000220.1:0-4578 GCA_041611635.1 Christiangramia sp. | reverse complement strand
TAACCAACTGAGCTATGGGACCTGATACGTATTTGTATCGCGAGCGCAAATTTAGATAATTGCAGCTTATACACCAAACAAAAATATTCCTATTTTTCCTGACATAGCTCCACCAGCACGCCATTGGCATCTTTTGGATGCATAAAAGCCACGATCTTATTATCTGCTCCAGGTTTTGGCTGCTCATTTAGCAATCTAAAACCCTCTCTTTTAAGTCTTTCTATTTCGGCATTGATATCATCTACGTAAAACGCCATATGATGAATGCCCTCTCCTCTTTTTTCAATAAATTTTGATATAGGGCTATCAGGATTGGTTGCGGCCAGCAATTCTATTTTGCTTTCCCCAATTTTAAAGAAAGAAGTAGCTACTCCTTCGCTCTCTACGGTTTCGGTTTTATAATGTTCTGCTCCCAACACTGCCTTATATGTTTTGTTGGCAGCTTCCAAATCTTTTACCGCGATTCCTATATGTTCTATTCTCCTCATGTATCAGCAATTTAATAAAACAAATATCAATAAAAAATTTCTTGTAGCAGACCAATATAAAGGCGAGCCGAAGGAACATTATTCAATTTCATTCTGTTGGCCGGGCAAATTCTTGAAATTTCTTATTTTCCTATCCCTGGAAGAGAACAAAAGGAAAACTCGAGCTCGATCTTAAATGAGATTTAATGGATTATATAAGGTTACATCATTCAAATTCATTTATATGAAGATAAATCACAGTTAAAAATTTTACTTTTGTAGCATGGAAGAAACAAACAGACAAAAAAAGATAGGTGGATTATTGCAGAAGGATCTGGCAGATGTCTTACAGAATTCATTAAGAGACAGTGGCAGGACAGGAATTCTTGTTTCTGTTTCTAAAGTAAGAGTAACTACAGACCTTTCTATAGCCAAAGCATACGTAAGTATATTTCCTTCTAAACACCAGGAAGAGGTGATCAAAGAGATCAATGAGAACAAATCACAGATCAAACATGAGATCGCCCAAAGAACCAGACATCAGCTTAGAAAAATGCCCGATCTGAGCTTTTTCATTGATGACTCTCTTGAATATATAGATGGCATAGAGAAATCTATAAAAGGCAAGGAAGATCCTGTAGCCAACCCAGATCTATTAGACAAGAGGAAAAAATCTTAATTTGAAGTTCCCGCTCTACATCGCCAAGAGGTATTTATTTACCAAAAGCAAGAGTAATGCGATCAATATCATTACCATCATTGCCGCGATTGGAGTGTTTGCCGGAGCTTTTTCGCTTTTTATAGTATTAAGCGGATTCTCCGGGCTAAGGGATTTCAGTCTCTCATTTTCAAATGAATTTGACCCCGATCTTAAAGCCATTCCCGAACAGGGCAAGGTTTTAAATATTTCTCAAGATCAGCTAACGAAACTTCAACAGATTCCCGAGATCACTGAATTTAGTAAGATCATTGAAGAAAGGGTCATCCTAAGTTATAAATCCAAAACCAATCCCGCCTATATCAAAGGAGTGGATGAAAATTACCGACGCGTAAATCAAATAGACAGCGCCGTAGTTTTTGGCACCTGGCTTACTGAAAGTGAGCCGCAGGTTGTTATTGGTAATGGCCTCTCGAGATTGCTGGATATTGGAACTTTCAATTATCAGAATCTTCTGAAGATCATGGTGCCTAAGCCCGGGAAAGGCGCGATCACCATGACCAACCTGCAGGATGCGTTCAGTTCTAAACAGTCTATCGTAAGTGGAATTTACAGTGTGAATGAAGAACTTGACGATAAATATGTTTTCACACATATCAATTTCGCGAAAGAGCTTTTGAATATGGGAGAAAATGAATATTCGGCGGTTGAATTCAAGATAGACCCGGAAGCATCGGCTGAAGATGTAACTGAAAAGATAAATGAGATCTTTGCAGGAAAAGCGATTGTTAAGACCCGGGCAGAACTGAACGACGCACTTAATAAAATGCTGAATTCAGAGAACCTGTTTGTTTACCTTATTTTCACGCTGGTCCTTACCATCGCCTTATTCAACGTGGTGGGATCAATCATCGTGATGATACTGGACAAAAGGGAGAACATAAAAACCCTCTATAATCTTGGAGCAACTCCAAACCAGATCAAGAATATTTTCTTTTTTCAGGGAATGCTAATGACCGGGCTCGGCGGAATCATAGGTTTGATAGCCGCGATAACTCTTATTGTGCTACAAATGAATTACGACCTGGTAATGATCACTCCTAATTTACCCTATCCCGTCCAGATGAAAGTTGAGAACATTTTGATCGTGCTCATCACGATTTTCACCCTGGGGCTTATCGCTTCTTATATAGCCGCAGGAAGAAGTAAAAAAGTACTTTCTCAGGCAAATTCGTAACCAGCGAACTCTTTCTCTACCTCATCAAAAGCCTTGAACACGTCTATGGAATCATCACTGGTCACCATCTTCATGCGATATTCCTTGAAGTGTGGAATTCCCTTAAAGTAATTGGTATAATGACGGCGGGTTTCGAAAACGCCTAATTTCTCACCTTTCCAGTCGATCGCCATTTGCAAATGTCTTCTGGCAGCCTGCACACGTTCCTCTAAAGTTGGAGGAGCCATATGCTCTCCGGTTTCAAAAAAGTGCTTTACTTCTCTGAAAAACCACGGATATCCAATACTGGCACGGCCTATCATTGCGCCATCCAGACCAAACTCATCGCGCATTTTCACGGCTTTTTCAGGCGAATCCACATCACCATTCCCGAACACAGGAATATGCATTCTTGGATTGTTCTTCACTTCGGCGATCGGGCCCCAGTCTGCTTCACCTTTATACATTTGTGCCCTGGTACGGCCATGAATGGAAATTGCCTTGCAACCCACATCCTGTAATCTTTCGGCCACCTCAACGATCTTGATGGAATCATGGTCCCAGCCTAATCTTGTTTTTACTGTAACAGGTAGTTTGGTGTGCTTTACCATGGCTTCGGTAAGAGAAACCATAAGGTCTATATCTTTAAGAATGCCGGCACCGGCGCCCTTGGAAACCACTTTTTTCACCGGGCAACCAAAGTTGATATCGATGATATCCGGGCCAGATTTTTCCACGATCTCTACAGACTGTAGCATGGATTCCAGGTTGGCACCAAAGATCTGTATACCAACGGGGCGTTCCTTTTCGTAAATATCAAGTTTCATGGTACTTTTCGCCGCGTCGCGAATAAGTCCCTCAGAAGAGATAAATTCAGTAAAGACAACATCTGCTCCCTGTTCCTTGCATAAAGCGCGGAATGGTGGGTCACTCACATCTTCCATCGGTGCTAAAAGCAACGGGAAGTTTCCTACATCTATATTTCCAATTTTTGCCAAAGCTTCTCTTTTTCAGGTCGCAAAATTACTAAATAATTTCTTTGACTGAAAATAAGTTAATTAGGCTGTTTACTTATTGATTTTTAGACTCCAGGCGGGCACTCTCCTCGGCCGTGATCGCACGTTTGTTATCACCCAGCTTGAAATTACCAAATTTATAAGTGACTCCAAACCTAAGCATCCGTGACTCCGGCATGGCGAAAAAAGAGTTGTTCTGATTTAGATATTGCGATCTCATAGGCATGTTCATGGTATTGAAAATATCATCTACATTCACCGTAGCAACCAATCTCGAGTCGAAGAAAGTTTTTCTAAGACCAAAATTCAATCCAAACTGAGGTTCTTCAAATTCATAAGATCCTACTATATAGTCTGGAATATAAGTGGTAGTAACTTCCCCAGAGAAGCTTCCATCCTTGGATAAAGTAAAATAATTCCCGGCATATATATAAGCCCCAAAAGTATCATTGGTAACTACCTGTCCCCCGCTTTCCAGAGCCGGAAAATCATTCTGCATATAAAAGAAAGAAGTATAGACATTTATAGACCACCAGTCTTTCAGGTAGTCGTAATAACCGATATCAAAACTATATTGCTGGCTAAAATCCATATTAAGACTGGAAGATCGAAGGTTCCTGTTCTCATTATCCTGAAACGGCATGGTCGCAATCTCGTTATTTGCTTTATCCCAGTAAAGATCAAAAAACAACTTGTTCTTATAGCTATAGCTAAATTTGATCATATTCGAAATAGCAGGTATAAGATCTGGGTTCCCATCCTGAAAATTATTTTCATTTATAAAATACCTGTAGGTATTCAAATTCTCGAAACGCGGCCGGGTAATTCTTCGGCTATATTCAACGGCAAAAGAATGATCGTTTGATGCATTATAATTCAGGTAGAAAGTTGGGAACAATTCAAAATAATTCTGCGAATTAACCAGTCCCTGACTTTCAGATATTCCCTGCACATCGGTATACTCTCCACGCAGGCCTAACTTCATCGACCATTTTTCCCAGTCTTTAGACATACTTGCATAAGCCGCATAAATATCCTCTTCATAATCAAGATTATCAGATAATTCTGCTGAAAACTGCCTGTTTCAGGTATTGGTATCAATATAATCCTGACCGCTTTCAGTTCTTAATACTGAATATTTTATCCCAGTTTCAAAACTTGTTGATCCCATCAGGGTGGTAATATCTACCTGCCCGGTATAGATCTCACTGTTCTGCTTTG
>JBFIMP010000219.1:0-4583 GCA_041611635.1 Christiangramia sp. | reverse complement strand
TTTCTACCGTTGGTGGTTTCTGCCAGGATCATTTCCCGCATGGCTTTAATCCTTTCATGCCCAAAGAACATATGTTCGGTCCTGGTCAAACCAATACCGCAAGCTCCAAAATTTTTAGCTGCAAGAGCATCTTTAGGAGTATCTGCATTGGTCCTTACCTTCATACTCGCAAACTGATCTGAAATTTCCAAAAGCTCAGCCAGATCTCCACTTAGTTCAGGTTCTACGGTAGCTACTTTTCCCTCCAGAATGTTACCGGTACTCCCGTTTAGTGAGATCCAATCGCCCTCGTGATACTCCTTATCGCCCGCCTTCATTGCACGTCTTTTATAATCTATGCTCAGCGAACCAGCACCCGAAACACAACATTTACCCATTCCTCTTGCCACCACTGCGGCATGCGAGGTCATTCCCCCACGAGCGGTAAGAATTCCTTTCGCGATGTTCATCCCTTCAAGATCTTCCGGAGAAGTTTCTGTACGTACCAGGATAGAATTCCTATACTTATAGGCTTCATCTGCAAAAAAAACGATCTGGCCTGTGGCTGCTCCCGGAGATGCCGGAAGTCCCTGTGCAATCACGTGTGCATTTTCAAGAGCATCTATATCAAAAACAGGGTGTAATAACTCATCCAGTTTCATAGGCTCAATGCGAAGTATGGCTTCTTTTTCGCTTATCTTTCCTTCCTTAAGAAGGTCCACCGCGATCTTGATCATAGCCGTACCGGTACGTTTTCCATCCCTGGTTTGCAGTATCCATAATCTTCCTTCCTGTATGGTGAATTCCATATCCTGCATATCGCGGTAGTGATCCTCTATTCTTTGTTGATAATCGTCCAGTTCCTTATACAATGAAGGAAGCAATTCTTCTAAAGAAGGATATTTCTCAATTCTTTCCTTTTCATCTACTCTCGCCAGTTTAGCCCAGCGCTGTGAGCCCAGTTTGGTGATTTGCTGAGGCGTTCTTACTCCGGCAACCACATCCTCGCCCTGGGCATTCATAAGGTATTCCCCATTAAATACGTTTTCTCCACTACCGGCATCCCTGGTAAAGCAAACCCCTGTGGCCGAATTATCGCCCATATTTCCAAATACCATCGCCTGAACATTTACAGCAGTTCCCCAGTCTGAAGGGTAACCATGCATATTCCTGTAATAAACCGCCCTTTTCCCGTTCCAGCTATTAAAAACCGCCATAGTCGCATTCCATAGTTGTTCCCATGGATCGTCAGGGATACTTTCACCAGTAGTTTTTTTCACCAGCTTCTTGAAATCTCGTACAAGTGTCTTGAGATCTTCCACGATAAATTCGGTGTCGAGTTCTATATTTCTTTTCTCCTTGAGTCTCTCAATGATCTGCTCGAAACTATCATTATCTTCCTTATTATCGGGTTTCATGCCCAGCACCACACTACCATACATTTGAACAAACCGGCGGTAAGAGTCCCAAACAAAACGTTCGTTCCCCGATCTTTTGATTAAACCTTCCACGGTCTCCTCATTCAATCCCAGGTTTAGAACCGTATCCATCATTCCTGGCATGGATTTCCTGGCACCAGATCTAACTGAAAGCAATAAAGGATTCTTCTTATCTCCATAACAAGAGCCCATAATCTTTTCTATATGCCTTACTCCATCCTCCATTTCAGGTCTTAGAATTTCTATCAATTCTTCCCTGCCCTTTTGATGGTATTCTGTACACACTTCAGTGGTAATGGTGAACCCAGGAGGAACAGGAATACCGATCCTGCTCATTTCGGCCAGGTTGGCTCCTTTTCCGCCTAAAAGATTCTTCATATACCTGGTCCCGTCGGCAGTTTTATTCCCAAATCTGAATATCCTTGCCTTTGTATTTATTGTTGTTTCCATAGTGCTAATTATTTGAATGAAAAGAGATATTACCGGATTGAAATTAGAGAAGAATAGCCTGATTTAGTATGACAACGATCATCTAAAAGATTATTTTACAAGGAATTGAAAACACTCCGGTTTGCTTTGACAATGAATTTAAAAAGTGGCAAAACAACGATCAAAAAAATTGGTGTTCTATTACTTCATAGCATGAATTTCAATTCTTTAATTTTTCTTTAGGAAGCTTGAAATTTTAAAATTTTACATTTGAGAGATCGAGATCTAAATGAATTGCTAGATTTAACACTAAGGTACCTGACGACCTGCTTTTATGGCTGACTACAACTCACCAGGGTGGGCGTGATTCTAGTATTCTTGCTTATTTCCTGGCAATTGATAATTGCCCGGGGTATAAAGGATACCCTCCCGATGTTGGCAGCATTCAAAAGGTACAGGATATGGTTTTATTTGCCCTGCCGGCAGCAATTTTTGGGACCACGTTTATAATTGGCCATAATAAAGAAGCCCGGCAATTTACCAAAGTTTTGCTCCTTACCGGGGCGGTGATTTTTGGATTAAAATTTGGCGTAAAGAAACGCAGACCAGATATGAGCAGCAACAGGTCTTTCCCATCGGTACCAACCTCAACAGTTTTATACAACGCAGGGTCTATCCACAGGCATTTCTGCACTTTATACAGTATTGCAGCCTATGCCCTGGCCGGTTTCACCTCTGCGAGCAGGATAGACTCTAAAAAACAGGAAATATTAGATGTCCTCACTGGTTCCCTTGCAGGCCATGGAAGCAATTTTATTTTCACTACAACATATCAGCTGGAGCATAGGCAACTGACTTTTAGCAGTGGAGAAGACCAGTTTTTACCGAGCTTTAATTAATAATTCTAAATGATGAGGAAAACCTTAATTGAATTCATATCCAGAATCAGGGACTTTCTATTAAAAAAATTTAAAGCTTACGACGATAAGCTGCCGTATATCATAATTGCTATTATAGCCCTGATCATTGTTGTTACCAGCATCAACCTTTTTATTGAACTTACTGATACTTTAAAGACAGATATGCTGGCCAGTATAGACAATAAAATTACAGAATATGTGATCTCATTTCGAACCCCGGCGCTTACCGACTTTTTTGTATTTATGACCAAGGTTGGCGACATCTATGGATACCTGGTGGTACTTACGATCTATTTTTTAATTTCGAGACTGGTCTTTAAAAGATGGAAATATGTATTGCAAACTATTTTGGTTTTGATTCTGGCATCTGTCTCTAATATGATGCTGAAACGTTTTATAAACAGGGCCAGGCCAGGAATTGAACATATGGTTTCGGTAGAGACCTTAAGCTATCCCAGCGGTCACGCTATGAGTGCCATGGCCTTTTATGGCTTTCTAATTTACCTCTGCACCAGGTTCAGGATCAATAAATTTCTCAAAACTGCTATTATAGCGCTGCTTGCCTTTATTATCTTAAGCATAGGGATTAGCAGGATCTATCTTGGGGTACATTTCCCTTCAGATATTGCAGGAGGTTATATCGCCGGCTTGATCTGGGTGTTCTTTTGTATCCTTATTTTTAATCTTATAGAATTATTTAGAAGCGATCCTAAAACCTGATACCGCTGAAAACAGAAAAACCTGTAAATCTAAAGATCTACAGGTTTAAAAGTAGCCTCACCAGGAATCGAACCTGGATCTAAAGTTTAGGAAACTTCTATTCTATCCATTGAACTATGAGGCCAGCTGCGAACAAAAATAAGCGCTTTCTATCAGATTTTAAAAAGCAAGATATAAAACTTCTATTTTTAATTTCCACGAACAAAATTTAAATTGATATCGTTTTAAAATGGGCTATCATGAAAATAGAATCTGTACTCTTTATTGGCTTTTTACTTATGATTTCTATTGCCTGCAGCACTACGAAATCTAATAATGAGGATACCTATTCGGGCATTATTGAAACTGCCGGTATTACTACATACCAGTACGGCACCCATATTCTTAAGAATGAAAATACTTTCTATGCCCTAAGGAGCGAAAATATAGACCTGGATGATCATGTAGGTAAGAAACTAAGCTTAAACGCTAAAATAATAGTGGGCTATCCTGTAGAAGGCGGTCCTGTATATCTTGAGGTCACTAAGATTATTGAATGAGCCGGGATATTAGCTATAATGTATATCTTTAACCTTAAATTCAAGCCTGAAATTATGAAAAGACTATTACTTCTGCTATTTATCCTAAGCCTTACCAACCTGCAAGCTCAGAATATTGGAATTAAAAAAGATGCTTTCGCACATACCTATTCCATCGTAGCCAGGGATACGATTACCGGTGAGATGGCTGTGGGAGTACAAAGTCATTGGTTTTCTGTAGGCTCTATAGTCTCATGGGGGAAGGCCGGAGTTGGAGTGGTGGCTACCCAATCTTTTGTAAATCCCGCTTATGGCCCGGAAGGTCTTGAGTTGATGGCTAACGGAGTTTCTGCCGAGCAGGCTTTAACCCAGCTGGTCGAAGAGGATGAAGGCCGTGACTACCGCCAGGTAGCCTTTCTTGACGCCAATGGAAATGTTTCAGGATTTACCGGTAAAAATTGTGTGGAAGCTGCTGAAGATCTGCAGGGCAAAAATTTCTCGGTACAGGCGAACATGATGGTCAATGATAAAGTTGTTCCAGCCATGGCTGAGGCCTTTGTAAGATATTCAGATTATCC
>JBFIMP010000218.1:0-4605 GCA_041611635.1 Christiangramia sp. | reverse complement strand
ATAGTGACCTCATTTTGAAATTCCGGGATCATAGGTTCAGGTCATTCTTTGTTAATATGGCAATTAGTTTATTTCGGTTTATAACAGGAAGGCAACCTATTTTATTCTTTTTCATAAGCGCTATAGCTTCCTCTAAAGGCAGATCCTGTGTAGTGGTGATAAGGTCTTTTTTCATAACATCCTGTACATAAAGATGCTTACTGCTGTCGTTTCCTATATATTTTTCGATATCGCTCCAGCTTAATAATCCCACGATCATTTTTTTTGAATTGATCACAGGCATATGATGAATATTATTCCAGAGCATCATATTTATAACCAGTTCCAGGCTATCTTTTGGATCTACAGAATAGATATTAGTGTTCATATTATGTTTTACGATACGCTGAATATGGAAATGGGTAGAAATATCTGCCTCTAAGATCTTCCAGTCACTAACGGGAAGATCCTTCTTTTGATTTTCATAGATATAAGAAGTCAATACCTGCATGGCTTCTAGAGGCTTCTTTTTTTCCTGAAGTCTTCTAAAACTTTTAATGGTCCACTCGGCACCGTTCCACCTATTTAACCTCTGTTCTATTATCGCCAGATATTTATCTATATCTGTTTTCAAGATGTGGCATTTTTCCAGTCCTTTTCTTGCCATAGGAAGCAAATCCTTCAAAAGAAGCTGTTTTGCTGTAATCTGACTGCCGTTCCAGCTGAATACTGAATCCAGACCTGTACGACCAGCTTTATAGAAATTCGCTCTAACATTTCTAAAATCTTCTTTTTCATGAATATTGCTGAATTCTTCCGGACGTCCCATCATCAGGCCTACCCAAAATACCATATTAGCTACCTCGTCTATCACGCTGGGTCCGGCAGGAAGATACCTGCATTCTATACGTAAATGTGGCTTGCCATTTCCAACTCCATAGCATACCCTGTTCCATCTGTAGACCGTACCATTATGGAGATTTAGCGCCTTTAGAGCAGGGATTTCCCCTTGTTTTAACTGGCTCATACTGTCTTCATCGAAATCTGAAGTTAGCAGACTTCTAAATCTGGATATATTATCTTTAAAAATATCTGTAATGCCTTTTGTTTCCCAGTGAGACCCAAAACTTACCCTGGCTTGCTTTTCATTAAGTACAAAGGAATTTGCCCGGGTATCTGTGCTTTGATTAAAAAGGGCGATACGGGTCTCAGACCAAAGTTCCTTTCCAAAGAGAATAGGGGAGTTAACGCATGCGCTCAGAACCGGACCGGCGATTGCCTGTGCCCAGTTATATTTATCTATGAACTCATCTGGGTTGATCTGCAGATGCATTTGAAAACTCGTATTACAGGCCTCCAGCATAACCGAATCATGCATTAGGTTGAGTTCATCTACACCTTTAATATGTATCCAGAAATCCTGTTGTCTTGATCTTTTTATAGCTTCATTCAAAGCAAAATATCTTGGCTTTTCAGTCATATATTCTTCAGAAATATGCCTTAGACGCAGTGTAGGTAGGATACCGGTTAAAATGATACGGGAATCATGCTTATTTGCAATTGATTCAGCCTTCTTTATATATGAGTTCAGGGTCCTGTGCAGCCTGGAAAAACAATCTGAATTAAGTTCTAATGGATCAAGATTAAGTTCCAGGTTATAGCGTCCTATTTCGGTAGTGAAATGGTTATCAGCAAGACCTTCAAGTATATCCAGTGAATTATTAACCGGTAAGAAGTAATTATTCATGAGGCAAAATTCCTGTTCTGCTCCAATTCTCATTGGCGATTTCTCTATAAGATCATTTTCAATTAAATAATCTAATGCCTGCAGATCTTTTATAAGATGATTTACAAAGCTTGCCCTATCCTTTTTTCTATTTAAAACAGAAACTTCTAAATTTCCCATATGTAAAGAATGAATACACAATTAATTGAAAATCAATATATAATACTATGATCACTGTCATATTTAAATTATTTTAATTAATTGTGGAATTGCTACTTTTACCACATGTTAAGTAAGATGGACCAAGGATTTGGAAAGAAAGACCGATTAAAAAGCAAAAAACTTATAGATAAGTTATTTGTAGAAGGAAAAAGTATAAAATCCTATCCCTTAAAATTGGTATATACGTCTTTTGAAAGTTCAGAATTACCCAGATTAAAGACCGGAGTTTCTGTTCCAAAGAAACTCGTGAAAACCGCGGTTAAACGAAATAGAATTAAAAGATTGATGCGGGAAGTTTTCAGAAAAAATAAGTATCTTGTTACAAGTGATTTATCTACTTCCCAGGCCTTCATGTTCATTTATATTTCCCGAGATGAAATAACCTATGAAAAACTAGAAGAGAGCATGATAAGAATTCTGAAGAAATTCAGTGAAAAAAATTGAAAGAATGAAAAAACGCATCATTAAAATCATCATCCTACCGGTTGTTCTGATTGGAATTTTCATTGGTACCGTAAGTTTTAAATCAGATTTTTTTGAGATCGCCAAACAGATAGAGATCTTCACCACCCTCTTTAAGGAGATCAACATGAACTATGTGGATGAAACAAATCCTGCAGCCCTTATGGATACTGCCATAAAATCCATGCTTACAGATCTGGATCCTTATACCAATTACTGGAACGAACAGGATGTGGAAGCAGCCAGGATCAATAGCGCCGGGGAATATACCGGTATTGGAGCATTAGTAAAAACAGGGCCCGAGGCGATAACCGTAGTAGAGGCTTATAAGGATTATCCAGCCGATAAAGCTGGTTTAAAAGCGGGAGATGAGATAATTAAGATTGGAAATATCAATGTAGTAGATTTTAAAGAAGATGCCGGAGAATTGCTTAATGGCGCTCCAGATAGCAATATAGATATTACTTACCGTCGCCAGGGAGAGATCAAAACCACTTCTCTTAAAAGAAGTTCTGTAGAACTGAATGCTGTTCCATTCTATAAATTATTAGAAGATAAATCTGGATACATCGTTCTTTCAAGGTTCAATGCAAAAGCTTCTACAGAAGTTGCCAGAGCTTTAAAAGATCTTAAAAACCAGGGTGCAGATAAAATCATTTTAGATCTAAGAGGTAATCCGGGTGGATTGCTCAACGAAGCCATAAATGTAAGCAACATTTTTATTCCCGAAGGCGAACTTATTGTGACCACCAAATCTGTTATCGAAAAGTATAACCGGGAATATTTTACAAAAAAGGAGCCAATAGATACCAAAATTCCACTTGTGGTACTGGTTGATGGAAGAAGTGCTTCTGCCAGTGAGATCGTCGCAGGAGCCATGCAGGATCTGGACAGGGGGGTGATCGTGGGGGCGAGAAGTTTCGGAAAAGGACTGGTACAGCGACCTCGTGAGCTTGCTTATGGAACCCAGCTGAAAATTACCATTTCCAGATATTACACGCCAAGCGGAAGATGTATACAGGCCCTGGATTACCGCAGAAGAACTGAAGAAGGTAAAGCAATAAGAACCAAGGTAGAAGATTATAACGAGTTTAAGACCAAGAATGGCAGGAAAGTATATGATGGAGGAGGGGTGCTACCAGATATAAAAATGGAGTCTTCACAATTCAGTGATATCACCCAGTCACTTTTGCTGCAGGATGCTATTTTCAATTATGCGACAGATTATTATTATTCGCATGAGCTTGATAAACCCGATAATTTTAATTTTAATGATAAGGATTTCGAAGATTTTAAAAGCTACCTTAAATCTTCAAATTTTGAATATCAAACCGCCACAGAACGGGAATTGAACGAGATGCTGGATAAAGCTGAAGATGAGGAATTAAAGTCTGAGATCGCTCCTGAAGTTGAAAAGATAAGATCACAGATCTCCTCTTTTAAAAAGCAGGAACTGGAAGCTAAAAAGCCTGAGATCGTTAGTCTTTTAACCGATGAGATTATTAAAAGATATTTTTATAAAGAAGGTCTTTATGAATACTATACCGAGAATAATCCTGAGATCGCTAAAGCCCAGTTTATTTTACAAAGCCCTGAAGAGTACGCGAAGATCTTAAAATAACACCTGGAAATTGGAAGGTTTTCTATTGTTTTTTGAAAACATGCCCACCTTGCAAAAGTTGCTTTGGGTGGCATTCGTACTGGGATTTTTCTGGATACTGGAAGGTTATTATGCCCTGGTCAAATTCAGATATCAAAAATGGAAACATGCCAGCACCAATTTTTTTCTACTTGGATTTGTAATGTTGATCAACCTGATTTTCGGAATAATAACCGGAGGGATTTTTTTCTGGCTGAATGAATCAGGTTTTGGGTTGTTGCAACTATTTGATCTACCCATATGGATAGAGTTGATAATGGCTATATTCATGCTGGACCTGATCGCACAGTACCTAGTGCATTTTTTGTTACATAAAGTGAAATGGATGTGGAGATTGCATCTCATACACCATACAGATACGCATGTAGATGCCACCACCGGTACCAGGCATCATCCTTTCGATTTTATCATCAGGGAATCTTTTGCCCTAATCGCAATTATCATCATGGGAATGCCGGTCGCTTATTATTTACTTTATAGAATCTTAAGTGTATTCTTTACCTATTTCACCCATGCGAATATCAGCTTACCAAAACGCCTGGATAAGATACTAAGT
>JBFIMP010000217.1:0-4678 GCA_041611635.1 Christiangramia sp. | reverse complement strand
TGGCTTTGTTAACCTACACCTGCGTGAATATTACCTGGGTTTTCTTCAGGGCACGTGAATTTGAAACGGCTAAAAATATGATTGGGTCTATGTTCTTTTTGAATGGAGAAGGAGCAAAACTCTTACAGAATTTCGATATTATAAAAGTGCTGGTATTAATAAGCCTGTTATTCACTTGTCATTACTTAATGCGGAATTCTTCTCTGAAAGAATTGTCTGTAAGAACCCCGGCTTGGTTATTAGGAATAGGATGGGCCGTGATGCTTTTTCTAATTGTTATCTCTCAGGGTAATGGCCAGCAATTTATTTACTTTCAATTCTAATCAAATTTCCTTCAAAGTAATTTATCTAACTGTAGCAATATGCAGGAGTATTCCATAATTCTTTCCCCTCTTCGATAAGAATATTCATTAACTGAATATGAAGCGATAGCTTTACCTCAGCTGGTGACATGGAATCCAGATGATTCTGGATTAGACAGAATCTTTAAGGCCAGAAAATTCCTTATAGAAGGGGAAACCAGTATTGATCATAAGTTTCAGATAAGGATTCCGCTTTATAGGTTTGGAAAACTGCTTTCATAAGATAATTCTGGGAAGTATTGTTGAAAAGCCAATTATCATAAAAGGTGCCGGACATTATTTTACGGGAGGAGGTGGCAGATCCTATTAATAAATTAATGAAAGGTAAACTGTAAGGATAGATATGGTTTAATATTTAAACAGTTTTGTACTTTTAATGAATGTAAAATTAAATCCCAAAACCGAATTCTCATGAAAAGAAATTTACCAGCTATTATCATAGGTCTGCTTTGTATCATGCCTTATCTCGCCATCGCTCAGCTCGATAAAAAAGAAAAGAAGATTGTGAAATCTGTAGATAGACATGAAGCTGAGGCTCTGGATTTATTGACTAAGGCAGTGAATATAAATAGCGGGACCATGAATTTTGAGGGTGTTCGCGAGGTGGGAAGTTTATTCAAATCTGAGCTGGATAAACTGGGGTTTGAAACCAGGCTTACTTCTGGCGAAGCTTATGGAAGAGCGGGGCATCTCGTTGCTACACATAAAGGTAAGCCAGGCTTGAAATTACTTCTAATAGGTCATCTTGATACGGTTTTTGAAATGGATAGTCCGTTTCAAAGTTCCAGCAAGGTCAACGACTCAGTAATGAAAGCCCCGGGAGTTGCAGATATGAAAGGTGGAGATGTGATTATTATCCTGGCAATGCAGGCACTTAAAGATGCAGGTTTGTTGGATAAAATGTCTATAGAAATAGTAATGACCGGAGATGAGGAAAAAAGCGGGAGTCCGCTGGAGCTTTCCAAAAAAGAGCTTACAGACGCAGCGAGATGGGCAGATGTCGCCCTCGGTTTTGAAAATGGTGACGGTAACCCAGAAACCATTGTAGTTGCCAGGAGAGGATCTGCAGGATGGAAACTTGAAGTCTCTGGTAATGCAGCGCATTCCTCACAGGTCTTTTCAGAAAAAGTGGGAACAGGTGCTATTTATGAAACTTCAAGGATCCTGAATGATTTTTATCAGCAACTTTCAGAGGAAGAAAATCTCACTTTTAATCCTGGATTTATTCTGGGGGGGACTTCTGTTGATCTTAAGGAAGATGAAACAGGAGGTACTGCCTTTGGGAAGACCAATGTAGTAGCTCAAAAGGCCATAGTGAAAGGAGATATCAGGGCAGTATCCTTAGAGCAATTGGAGAGAGCGAAAGAAACCATGCAGGAAATTGTTGCTCAAAATTATCCTCAAACAAAAGCCAAACTTAGCTTTGATAAAGGCGGATATCCACCCCTGGCTAGAACAGATGGAAACTTAAAACTGCTGGAATATTACGATAATATTAGTCAGGATCTTGGTTTTGGGAAAGTGTATCCTGTAAATCCAAGAAATGCAGGCGCGGCAGATATATCTTTTACAGCAGGCCACGTAGAAATGGCGGCAGATGGTTTAGGGCTTAGTGGGGCAAATGATCATACGATCAATGAAACTGGAAACATAAATAAATTAGGAGTACAGGCTAAAAGAGCCGCTATATTGATGTATAGACTTTCAAAAATGAAAGAGTTTAGCAAATAGATGTAATTAAAAATTTTAAGTATGCTTTAGCCTGCTTCATTTAGAAGGTTAGTTGTGAAATTCCTGGAAAGAAATACTTTATCCCAGACAGAAAAAGAGCAGATAATTAAGTTGTGGAACAGGGAATATCCACTAAATCTTCGATATGAAAAACCGGAGCAATTCGAAGCTTATCTAAGCAATCTTGAAGATCAAAATCATATTTTGATAGTTGGTGAGAATGATCAAATTATAGGTTGGTATTTTGACTTTATCAGGGAAAATGAACGCTGGTTCGCGGCTATTATAGATTCAGCATTTCAAAGGAGAGGTCTTGGAACAAAGTTGCTGGGCCTCGCCCGGAAGCGAACAAAAGAACTGAATGGTTGGGTCATCCCTTCAGAAGATTATGTAAAGTATGATGGAGCTTCATACAAATCCCCGCTGAAGTTTTACAGAAAGAATGGTTTTGAAGTCTATGATGAGATAAAACTGGAAACCGATAAGATCAGGGCCATCAAGATTAAATGGTCCTCCAAATAAAATAGGATTGTTTGATAAAATGAAAAATGATTAGGAGTTTTTCAATTTTAGATGTTATAGATACAGGGTTAATTCGTCAAATGCGGTATTTTAAGCGAATGGTTCATTAAGAGATAGCTCCAGAATTTCAACCAGGATTTTTAAAAAACCGGTCGTTCATCGAAAAGTAACTATTAGGCCTAAAAATTTTAAAGAAAATTCTTAAGTTTAGCGTCCAAATCAGGTCTTAGACAACCACATGCAGTCCCTACCTCGCATTTTCAATGCATAGACCAAAAATGAGAGATCATGAATAAAGTAAGGATAGGTGGACTAGGGATGGTAATCACCGGAATTTTAATTGGTTATTTTTTCGACAGGATAGATATACATTTGTTATCTGGGATGCTTATAGGCCTAGGAACTGGATGGCTTATTACGGGAAGGTTCATTGTTAATACCGGAAATAAAAAGGCCAGGATAAAATCTGAATAAGGTCAATTTCACAGAATTTAATCATAATCTCAGTCCTCATTATAAAGGAAAATTGTTTATCCTTTTTAAGGAGTCTCTAGCTTTTTGCCTCTAGTTTCAAAATTGGAGATCGTATGATAGAAATGGCCATCCATAGGTAAATATAAAAATGTACCCTGGAAAGATCTGCTAATATCTAAATGAGCTTTTATCCTGCTCTTTTGCTGAGTTCTTCTTTTACCTTATTTACAAAATACATTTTCAGGATTCTCTGGTTCTTAACTTCCACTTCGCCACGATATTCACATTGAAATTCATCTTTTACCAACTCATAGGTGTTTTCAGAAATATTGATCCTTCTTATTTCTGAATGTGACTCCATACGTGCGGCAATATTTACCGTATCTCCCCAGATATCATAAGCGAACTTTTTAATCCCAACCACCCCGGCAACTACAGGTCCCGAATTGATGCCAATACGTACTTCAAAATCTGCATCATCAAATAATGAATTTTCCTTGGTGTCCTTTACAAACTGAGTCATTTCGAAAGCAGCCATCAGCATCTTGGTTGCATGATCTTTTGTAGGGAAAGGCAGGCCGCTAGCTGCCATATAGCTGTCACCAATGGTCTTGATCTTTTCGATACCATATTTTTCCATAATCCGGTCGAACTGGGAAAAGTAGTAATCGATGGTTTTTATAAGCCTTTCCGGGGGTAATCTTTCAGCCACCAGGGTAAACCTCTTAAAATCTGCAAAAAGTACGGTGACCGATTCGAATTTTTTAGCTTTTACACGACCATTCTTTTTAAGTTCCTTAGCTGTCTCTTCCGGAAGAATATTCAAGAGTAACCTATCTGATCGATTTCTCTCTTTTTCAATAATATTACTGGTCCTCTTAATGAACCTGTTTCTTCGATAAAGTCCAAAGGCGATCAAACAAATAAAGAATGAAGCTACCGCAACTGAAATTACTACAAGTTTCTGGTTTTCACGTTGGATATTAAGCAGGTCTACCTCAGCCTGTTTTTGCGCCACTTCATAGTCGGCTCTAAGTCCCGCCATACTTTGGGCGGTAGAGACATTCATAACGCTATCCTTATATGTAATATACTCTTTATAGTATTTATAGGATTCAGGTAAATTACCTATGGTCTCATAAATCTGGGATAATCTATAATTTGCTTCTATTATCTCATTTTTAAATCCATAGGCCCTGGCCAGATCTCTACTTAAAAGAGCGAATTCGATGGCGGTTGAGTCCCTGCCTTTTTCGGCATAAATATCAGACATCCCAGAGAGAAATTCACAAATTGGGGAATAGTCCTCACGCTTTTCCAGGTATTGGATGGCTAGTTGGATATTGGCTTCCGCTTCTTCATTTCTGCCTATTTTGGCATAAGCGAGTCCCAGAGTTCCTAAACAATATGCCTGGCCATCATCATATCCTTCTTCTAGAAATATCTCCTGAGCCTCTTCGAGGTAGGAGATAGCTTTTCCTACCTGATCGTTCTTTAAATATTCGTCTGCAGCATTAAAGAGGGCAGAGCCAAGAGTGACCTTATTTCCAGTTCTTCTTATGATCTCTATACCTTCATTGTAATATTTA
>JBFIMP010000216.1:0-4716 GCA_041611635.1 Christiangramia sp. | reverse complement strand
GGCTCCATTGGTATTATACTCAATGTTACCATACCTCATCCTTTGTGGATATTCACCGTTCAAAGTACCAGCAGAGTAAATATCATAATCGGATACTCCATTTGCCAGTTCTTTTGGGTAACCTGTATCACGAACGATTGCCCAGGCTTCGAATCCATCTGTATAAGCTGCTATCCATCTCTGGACTGCGATCTTTTCAATATTCTCTTCCATGCTTCCGTCTAATTGCGCCATTGGCTCATTAGCAATAAATTCTGAAATAGATGCCTCATCTACGTTCCACTGTAACATAGATTGTCTTATACCCTCCTGGTAATGTGTCTGTGCGTCTCCGGAACCGAGTCCCTTTGCGGCAGCTTCAGCCCGTAAAAAGTTTCCTTCTGCCGCAGTCATCACCACTTCAGGAGCGATTGGAGCACCACTGTTCTTAGGATTGATGATCAATTCAGCAGGAGCTGAAAATAACTCATATTTTACATGAGGATAAATATCTCCATTGAGCCTGGTTGGTTGCCCTACATAATAAGTTCCATCTGCTACAGAAATGGTGAACACATCATCAGAGCCAGTTCTGGTATACTCCACTCCTGCATTATCAAGTTCTCCAAGAATGAATTCTACATATTTATCGAATAATCCTACACCATTACCTTCTGAAGGACGAGTGAAAGTAACATCACCTCCAATAATTGGCTGAGCATAGTGTGGTAATCTAGGGTCGTTATTGTCACGCAGGTAATCTACAAGGGTCTTACCAACTTTCCATTTAGATCCCAGTCCACCGAAATTATGCCAGATATCGCCATAAGCGGCATTTCCAAATTGGTCAATTTCAGTATCCTTTTCCATTAAAGCATTTTCATCTGAATTAGCAAGTAATGGAGCCTGTAAAGCCTCATTGATTGCAGCAGTAGCAAAATCTGCTCCAGATGCACCCTGAGCTCTTAAGGCCATACGTAACTTAAGGGTATTGGCTAATTTTTTCCATTTTTGTAGATCTCCATTAAAGAAGAGATCATTTTCTGCCAAGAACTCAAGACCCTCCCCGGTGACAGTTGATTCACCTATAATACTCATAGCTTCATCCAATTGGGCAATTACCCCCTGGTAGATCTCTGCCTGAGTATCGAATTTTGGAGTGATGATATCTGGATTTGAGGCCTCGGTATAAGGAACCATCCCGAAGGTATCTGTGTACATCTGGTAGTAAAGACCCTTCATGATCAAACCTATGGCATAAAATTTATCATTCTCTAATTCTCCTCCTGGCCTTACAAAATTCTGATAGGTACTAAATTTCCCTAAGTAACCAGACATCCAGTTATAGGCGGCATCTGTGTACCCAACGCTGTAGCTATATGCTAAACCATCTGTCCACCAGCAACCGTTGTACCCAAAGGTAAACTGACCCGCGAAACGATCTGCATGAATTAATTGTGCTCTCCAGTACGGAAACCTATTAGGGGCATAAAGCTCTATCTGCAATCCGGTTAGAAAATATTTCGCACTTACCTCTTCAGAAGTAAAAGCATCGGGTTTGGTATTTATTTCTTCGAAGTCTGAACAACCTGATATCAAAAAGACCAAAAGTAGCAGGCTCCGGCTGACGATTTTTAATATTCCTTTCATAATGATTTTTTAAAATTTAATATTCACATTCAGTCCAAAACTTCTAAGAGTTGGCGCGTTATTCAGGGAAATACCTTGTCCGGATAGTCCTGTCCCAATAGAAGAATCAGGATCGATATCTTCTGCATCCTTATAGAAGAAGAATAAGTTTCTTCCAATTAAACCTATAGAAGCCTGGTTTAACCCTATTCTGTCAATAACATTTGATGGCAATCTATAATTTAAAGCAAATTCTCTTAACCTTACGTTGGTTTGGTCATAAATATAGTTTGAGGTAATTCCAGAATAACCTCCCCAGTATTCCTGTCCAGTGATCTCTACTGTGTTTTGCTGTCCCGTCTCTTCATTTATAGCGTCTACCACGACACCTCCATCTCTATATTGCAGTGTTCTTTCAGATACTCCGGCTCCATCTAAGTAGGAAGAAGTAGCTGAATAAATTTCTCCACCAAATCTTCCATCTACCAAGAATCTAAGGCTCCAGTTATTGTAAGTAAATGTGTTAGAGAATCCACCAATCCAGTCTGGTTGAGCGTTTCCAAGCTTTTCAACTTCTCCCGCCAAAGGCAGGCCTTCTGCATTTACAAGTCTTTCTCCATTTTCATTGGTCTTCCAGGTAGTACCGTAAAGATCTCCAATTCCGCCGCCCACACTGGCTCTTACAGAAAAGCTTCCCAGAGAATTCAATGGCAAGGACTCTAATCCTTCGATCAAGGCAACCAGCTCATTCTCGTTTTTAGAGAAGTTTACAGAAGTTTCCCATTTAAATTTTTCATTTCTAACAGGTGTACCTCCAATAACTGCTTCAAACCCGTTATTCTTTACTTCTCCTACATTTTCCTTAAAGAAGCTGAAACCAGTTCCCGGAGGAACAGGTACATTATAGATCATATCTGTTGTTCTAATAGAATAGACAGAGAAGTCTCCATAGAACCTGTTATCGAACATATTGAATTCGATACCGAATTCTGAAGATTGTACACTTTCAGGTTTTAGATCTGGATTTAGTCTTACCTCTGGTCCGTTTAACACGGTCAAACCAAGGTAACCCTGCGTAGGCACACTAAACGTTTGAAATAACTGGTAAGGATCTGTATCGTTCCCAACATCTGCCCAACTTCCTCGCAATTTTAGCATATTAAGGAAGTCCTTTTCTGGGTCTATAAAACGATTTACAAGTAAAGATAAACTCGCTGATGGGTAAAAGTAAGAACGATTATCTTCTGCCAGTGTTGAAGACCAGTCATTTCTTCCAGTTAGATCAAGATAAACGAAATCGTCATAGGAAAAGCTAAGTTGGCCATACAAAGAGTTTACTTTCTTTATCTGAAGCGGATTGTGTCTGCTCGTTTGAATATTAGTATTGCTTAAAAATACTCTTGAAGGTAAACGGAAATCCTGACCTCTTACAATCACTCCTTCAGAAGTTCTTTTTGATAAACTCCCCCCTACATTGGCAACGAGATTTAATTTTTCGGAAAGATCCTTGTTTGCTGAGAAGAGAAAATCACCATTAAGCTCTGTATTTTTAAATGTTCCGTAGTTTAGTCTTCCGGTGTAGAAGAAGTGATGTCCGTAATTTTGCACATACTCTGTTCTGGAATTTGTAACATCCCCTCCCACTCTGGCGAAAACAGATAGCCAGTCATTGAACTCATAAGTAAGTTTAGTAAAGCCAAGGAACCTGTCTCTTCTTTCATCATTCATATCCTCATTCAGCATCCAATATGGGTTACCAATACTCTTATTCTGTCCTGCGTAGCTTATTGCAGCATACTCGTCTCCAAACATTGAAGGATTACTCCATAAAGAAGGCTTGTACTTCTTTAGATCATCTATTCTTAGGTTTCTAGGCATTCTATATACAAAGGCTAATACCCCTTCTGTACCCAGGTTTACCCTGTTATCTATATCCTGAGTAAAATAAGTTGCCTTACTGTCTATATGAAGTTTATCTGAAAGATCAATGAGCGCTCTCAGGTTAAAGTTGTGGCTTTGCAAATCTGAATTTGGAAGAATTGCGCTTGTAGAGTTATTGGTATATGAAAAACGCGTACTGAAGTTTTCACCTCCTTTATCTATGGAAAAAGTATTGATCGCCTGCAATCCTGTATCGAAAAAATCTTCTACGTTATTTGGCTGAGCGGTATAAGGTCTTTCTTCGCCTGTGTAATACAACTGGCTTGAGCCATCAAATCTTGGACCCCAGGAAGAACCTCCAAAATTATCCAGGTCGGCGTAAAAAGCTCCATTATTTCCCTGGCCATATTCATTTTGAAATTCCGGTAGGAACATTGGATTTTCGAAAGTAACATTCGAGTTGAAGGAAATACCGAGACCTCTTCCCATTTTACCTTTTTTAGTAGTTATAAGAATAACCCCACTGGCAGCACGAGAACCATAAAGAGCGGCCGCATTAGGCCCTTTTAAAACCGAAATAGACTCTATATCTGAAGGGTTAATATCGGTGATCCCTCCTCCTGTTACTGTACTATTGAAAATACTTCCACCTGTTTCATTTCCTGATGCATCGATCGGGATACCATCAACCACAATTAAAGCCTGGTTATTACCGGTTAGGGTATTGTTACCACGAATGGTAATCCTTGAACCGGATCCAACCCCACTCGACTGATTTACCACCAGCCCGGGCACCTTACCAACAAGGGAGTTTGCCACGTTATAATCCTTTACCTCATTTACCTCTTCAGATTGCAGTTCGGTTACCGCGTATCCCAGGGATTTTTTCTCTCTCGTTAATCCAAGGGAAGTAACAACCACTTCATCCAGTGCTTCTGCATCTACAGACATAACAATATCTAAGGTAGATTTTCCTTCAAGAGGAATATCCTGCTTCCCGTAACCTATCATAGAAAATGTAAGGATCGCATTGGGAGAGGCCTCGATAGTATAGTTACCATCAAAATCTGTAGTTGTACCATTGTTGGTTCCTTTTTCAACAATAGTTACCCCCATAAGGGGTATACCTGTTTCCCCGTCTATAACGTTTCCAGTTACGACCTGTTCCTGGCCAACAATGCTTTGAAAAAAGAAAAACATCGCAGCCAACATGCAAGGTAATTTTTT
>JBFIMP010000215.1:0-4725 GCA_041611635.1 Christiangramia sp. | reverse complement strand
CTTTTCATTTTCTTTCCATCCAGTATGGCCAGGTCGGCAGGATTTTGAGTGGTCCCATAGGTAAAAGCAAGGTCGCCGTTATCTGATACCGAAAAGGCAGCCGCATTATAAGGCCGGCCTAGAGAAAGTCCGCCGAGATCACTTGTAATCTCCCTGGTATTCCCTTTTAGATCTGCATAACCAATTTTTGTCTTACCATGGTCGTTATACTGAAAATAAAGGCCCTTACCTTTACCATCCCATCTTAAATTCTCAATATCCCGGTCAAAATCACCGGTTATTAGTTTAGATTCAGACCCATTCGCATCTTTGATATAAATGTCGTTGATCTGATATCCCAGGTATTCATCCTCGAATCCTAAATAAGCAATGCTATTGTCATTTGGAGAAACAACCGGGTTGGAGGCCGGCCCCTGCTTACTTGTAATTGCATTTACTTTTCCACTACCTATTTCCAGCTCATAGATTTCAGAATTCATAGGATCCAGATCTGCATTTTCATGCAGGTTGGCCGAGAAATATAATTTACGGTCATCTGCAGACCAGACCGGCGTCCCGTGATCGAATTTTGAATTTGTTAATTGTCTGGGGGTACCCCCATTGGTAGAAATGATGAATACCTGGTCATTACCATCTTTGATATAACCTTCGCCATCTCCGCGATAATTCAGCTTATCAATAAATTTTGGCGCTTCGTTCCATTTTGCACCTTCAGGCTTGGCTGGCAGTTCTATTATAGATTCAGACTTAGCGGGCACAAACATAGTAAAGGCAAGGTTCTTCCCGTCATTAGACCAGCTCACCTCGCCGGGACTTTGTGCGGAATTTGTTAACGGAAAATATTCCTTCGAGTCCACCCACATTAGGAAAAGCTTCATTTTATCATCCTGCATATTCGACTTAAAAACCAGTCGCTTGCCATCACTGGACCAGCGCGGATTAAGGTCATTATGATTCCCTGTGGTAAGCGGTCGATTCTGGGAACCATCAGAATTTATGATCCATAAATTAGAAAGATTCTTATCTGTCATGACATCCTTGAAATTCCGCACGTAAACGATCTTTTCACCCTTAGGGGATATCTGTGGGTCTGAAACAAATTCATAATCGAAAATATCCAGTAATTCCAATTCGGTTTTTTCCTGGGAAATAAGCGGTAAGCATGAAATCAGGAAAAGAGTGGTAATAAGTAGTTTTTTCATGGAGTATTATAAATAAAAAGATGGGACATAAAATCCCATCTAAGTTATCATTTTTTAAATTATTGCTTAATCTTTCCTGGCCAGCGTATTATCCCAGGTTTCTACATAAGACATGAATTCCTCCAGCTTGGCCATGGCCTTATCCTGACCACCAGCTACTTTAGCCATGGATTTCATCCATTTTACATCACCTGGAGTGGTTTTCCAGTTCAAGGTTTCAATGCCATCCTCCATCTCCCAGATCACCATCATATCATAATCACCGAAGGCCAAATGATATGAGGTTGGCGCGTCAATGCCAGCATCCTGGTCTGCTTTTACAAAATAGTTTTCGATGATGCCCATGGCAGGATCTTTTTTCATAGGCTTGAACTTGATATAGGCAATATTTACCCATTGCGGATTTTCATATTTTTCCGCTTTCATTTCCTGGCCAAAGCCGAAGCTGCTAACAAGTAAAAAAGCAAGGACTGCAATAGTTGTTTTGTAAATTTTCATGATCAATTAGTTTTAGTTAGAAAATAAAACCATCTCAAAAACAGGCTGCTCAAAAGAATTAGGGGAAGAATAGGATTTTACTCAATTTAATAAAATTTTATATATCTGATTGACAGTGACTTAAAAAAATACAAATCAAGCTGCAAATTTCTATTTTTGCGGCATGGAAAAGAGAAAACTCCGCAACAGCGAACTGGACAGAAAGAGCATCAACGAATTTAAAGAGGCAGAAAAGACACCTATTATCGTTATCCTGGATAATGTTAGAAGTTTGAACAATATTGGCTCTGTTTTTCGCACCGCCGATGCATTTCTTATCCAGAAGATTTATCTCTGCGGCATTACCGCCCAGCCACCACATAAGGACATTCAGAAAACGGCCCTTGGTGCCACTGAAACTGTTACCTGGGACTATGTGGAAGACAGTCTGGAGCTTGTTGAAAAACTGAAAGATGATGGCATTAAGGTGTATTCTATAGAACAGGCAGAAGGCGCGACTATGTTAAATCATTTCCAGCCAGAGAGCGGGGAAACCATCGCTGTGGTTTTTGGTAACGAGGTTAAGGGAGTTCAGCAAAAAGTGGTTTCGGCCAGCAATGGAGTTATCGAGATACCTCAACTGGGAAGCAAACATTCTCTTAATATCTCGGTAAGTACCGGAGTAGTACTTTGGGACCTGTTTTCTAAATTACAATTGAAAAAAGCTTAACGAACCGCTTTATCGATTTCAGAAAGTAACCATAGATAATCTTTCCTGTTCGAAACAAAATCGAGCCCGGAAATATCTATAACCTGTACCTTCATATTACTTTGAGATTTGATAAAGTTCAGGTAACTTTTATTGATATCTATAAGGTAGTCTGGCTGAATTTTCTGCTCATAATCACGGCCGCGTTTTTTAATATTTTCAAGTAAACGCTCAGTATTCTGATATAGATAAATATAAAGTTCAGGTTTTACCAGCTCCTTATACATCAAATGGAATAACTTGTGATAAAGGGAATATTCGTCTTCATGCAGCGTGATCTTGGCAAAAATAAGAGATTTGAATACGTCGTAATCTGAGATCACAAAATCCTTGAATAGGTCATACTGTGCCAGGTCATCTGAAAGTTGCTGATAGCGATCTGCCAGAAAAGACATTTCCAGCGGAAAGGCATAACGTTCCTTATTCTCATAGAACTTAGGAAGAAATGGATTATCCTTAAAACGCTCCAGGATGAGTTTCGCATTGAAGTCTTCTGAAACCATAGTGGAAAAACTCGTTTTTCCGGCACCGATATTTCCTTCTACCGCGATATAGTTACAACCTGGAAAATTATAATTCAAGGCAGGTTTCATTAATTCTTCTGAAGAGACCTTAACTTCAGACTCATCTAAAGTTTCCCTTAATAACTGGCTTATCTTTTTACCTAGAACAGGATGTTTCTCTGAAGCTGCAATATCTGCTAAAGGATTTAGAACGAACTTGCGATTTGGAATTCCCGGATGCGGGATCTTTAAAGATTCGGTTTCTATGATAGTATCCTCGAATAAAAGAATATCCAGGTCTATGGTTCTGTTTTGATAATCGCCAGAATCATTGCGCTCCCTTCCCAGCTCGTTTTCTATAGTTAAAAGCTCCGTGAGTATCTGCTGGGCATCAAGTCTTGTAGACACAGAAATACAGGCATTCAAAAATGAATTCCCGCTGAAACCCCAGGCCGGAGTTTCATAAATTTTAGAAACATCGATGACCCAACCTATGTTTTCATGGATCATTTGCAATGCTTTCTGCATAAAACCGGGACGGTCACCAAGGTTACTTCCCAGTGCCAATATTACTGTTTTAGGGGATTTCAAAGCGAATTAATAAAATTTTAATAGGTAGCGCCAAATAATTTCACAGCAAATTAAGCAAAACAAAAGCACATACTCTTAACTTTGGAGAAAGACTTAATAAAAAAATTTGGCCAGACTCCACCTGAAAAATATGCTCAAGGCACAGCAAATTTATATGATCCTGAGTGCCTTGTTTATCGCCTCCCTGGTTGTATCGAATCTCATTTTTCAAAAGTTCTTCTACTGGGATTTTTTCGGACTCTATACTTTTGAAATTTCAGTTGGTATATTGCCTTACCCGGTGACCTTTTTAATAACCGACATCATTAGTGAAGTTTATGGCAAAAAGAAAGCGAATCTTGTGGTAACCACCGGCATCTTTGCTTCCTTCTTTTCCCTTTTGATTGTTTACGCTTCAGATGTTGTGCCAGCAACAAGCTGGTCTCCCATAAATAACGCCTTGTTCTCAAGGGTCTTTGGAGCCACCGCTATAGCGGTTTTTGCATCCATGGTGGCATATCTGCTGGCCCAATATATAGATATTCACATTTTTCATTTCTGGAAGAGACTTACCAAGGGAAAACATTTATGGCTGAGAAATAACTTCTCTACCTTTTTATCCCAATTCGTAGATACCTTTTCGGTCCTGTTTTTGCTCTGTAGTTTCGGGAAGATAGACTGGGAACTATTTGGAGGGCTGTTGCTTAGCGGATTCCTATTCAAGGTTCTTATTGCTGCTTTAGATACCCCGTTCCTTTATGCTGCAGTCTATGGACTTAGAAGCCTGTTTAATTTAAAACCTGCCGAGGAACTAAGGTTTGAAGAAATTAGAAGTGAAGCTTAAAAATCCTATATTAACAGGATAAGCCCCGCAAAAAACAATAACAAATAAAAATTTCATTATCAGATGAAAAAAGTTTTAAAAATACTGGGTTTCATTATTCTCACTATCATCATTTTAATGGTAGTTGCTCCATTTGTGTTTGAATCCCAACTTAAGGAGGTGGTCAAGAAAACCATGAATAAAAACCTCAATGCGCAGGTTGACTTCGAGGATATCGATCTTAGTATGTTCAGGAGTTTTCCGAAGGCAACCCTGGTTATAGAGGATCTAAGCATCATCAATAATGAACCCTTTAAAGGAGATACGCTGGCTTTGACAGAAGAAGTTACTTTAGAAATGTCTATTAAGGAACTTTTTAAG
>JBFIMP010000214.1:0-4769 GCA_041611635.1 Christiangramia sp. | reverse complement strand
GGGCTGGCGTGGTAAATCATGTGGACGGGTTATTTATTGAAACGCATTTTGATCCTGCGAATGCAAAAAGCGACGGGGCAAATATGCTGGATCTGGCACATCTGGAAAAACTTTTGACTAATCTCGTTGCTATACGGAAGACCGTAAATACGTTTTAAAAATTCTTATTTCTCAATGAAAAAGAAGCTACCTGGATCGGGTGGCTTTTTTTATGAATTTTCTTAAGATAGTCATAAAGAATTTTTGTTCAGGAATTTTGGATTTATTTTTAAAAAATAACCAACACATTAAAACCCTGCATCATGCTCAAAAACAACATTTTAACCCCGCCTAATCTCATTTATTTACTTTTAGGTTTTTTTTTCCTAAACCTTAATTCCACCTCCAACGCTCAGGAAAAAGCTGAATTAGATATTGGCGGAGCATTGCGTTTTAATTACAATTTATCGTCCTGGAAAGAGGGGCAAAAGAAAAGAGGCGGTGATTTTGGCTATGATCTCTTTAGGGTTAATGTGGCAGGCGCCTATCAGGGAATTTTTCTGAAAGCCGAATATCGATTCTATGCAGATGTTTTTGGCGGTGATTTCCTGAAAGAAGGTGTAGTTGGTTATAATTTCGACGAAAAAAGAACAATAGAAGTGGGCCTTGCCAAGGTTCCCTTTGGTATAGAACGCTACAACTCGAATAATTTCTTTCTCAACCTACCCTATTATGTAGGCCTGGAAGACGATTATGATATGGGACTGGTTTATACGTATAAGGATGAAAAGTTTGAATATCATTTAGGTTATTTTAAGAATGCTGAAGAACAGGTTTTTGGGAATAACTCTGAGCATTCCAATAGCAGATACGCCTATGACATTGTTGGGAGTAATAAGGAGGTGAACCAGTTTACCGGGAAAATTATTTATAAACCAGACTTAACTCCAAAACATAAAATTGGACTTTCAGCGCAATATGGTGGCATCTATAACCTGGATACCGAAGAGACTGGTGATCGCTATGCCCTGGCACTGCATTATGAATACATGACTGAAGACTGGTTAATCAAAGTGCAGGCACTTACTGCGTCTTTTAATCCTGAAAATGTTGCCGGGGAATCACGCCAATCGATTCTGATGGGTGCGTTTGGAGCTCCTTACGAGGTTGCTACAGAGTTCGAGATCTATAATTTTGGAATCTCCCGTATCCTTGATATCGACACCAAAATTTTCAAGCATATAGAAATATATAATGATTTTGGATATATGCGTAAAAGGAATGATGGATATAAGGATTCATTTATGAACGTAACAGGCTTATTATTTAGCTCTGGACCAATATTTTGCTTTGTGGATTATGCTGCCGGCTACAATCACTCATGGTTGGGAGGAGATTTTGTAGATGATTTTGCTGTTGGTGATCCCGATGAAAAGTGGGAGGCAAGATTTAATATTAATATTGGATACTATTTTTAACACAAATTAATATATCAACCCTAACTGTGTAAAATTAAGTTAATAGAGCCAAAACGAAGTGAATTAGCTTAATTTTCTATTAATTTTGATCATCTACTAACTTTCCGATGACACAAAAACTAGTTTTAATAGCAACGATCTTTACTATTTTCATATTCTCTGGAAACTCCAGCCTGCAGGCCCAGGATAAACTAGAGGTTGATGTTGGCGGCGCACTGAGATTTAATTATAATCTTTCTTCATGGAAGGAAGGACAAAAAAATCGCGGAGGAGATTTTGGATATGATATGTTCCGAATCAATTTTAACAGTTCCTATAAAGGTATCTATCTAAATGCTGAATACCGCCTTTATTCTGAAGCTTTTGGAGGAGGATTTCTCAAACAGGGCTGGGTAGGTTACCATTTTAATGAGCAGGACGAAATCCAGGTTGGATTAAACCAGGTGCCATTTGGAATACAGCAGTATAATTCCCATAACTGGTTTTTTAACCTTACCTATTATTTTGGTCTGGAAGATGACCATGATATGGGGGTAAAATATCTACACATAGACGACAAATTTGAATACAACCTGGCTTTCTATAAAAATTCTGAAGAATTGACCTTTGGAGGAGATAGCGAATCTTCATCAAATAGGTATTCCTATGACGTGGTGGGAAGGAATAAAGAAGTAAACCAGTTCAATGGAAAATTGATATACAAGTTTGGAGATTCCATCAAGAGCAGGCTTGGAATTTCGGCTCAGTATGGAGGCCTGTATAATCTCGACACTAAAAAGACAGGCTCACACAGTGGGCTGGCTTTACATTATGAGATGGATGTCCAGAATTGGAATATCAAACTACAGGGAATGATCATTAATCACGATCCTAAAAACTTGCCAGGAGAATCTAATGAGGTGCTGCAAATGGGCGCCTATGGTATTCCTTATGAAGTAGCTTCAGACTTTAGTGTTTATACCGCGGCTATTTCCAAAAGTATTCCTGTAGAACTTGGTCCTATCAGCAATCTGGAGTTTTATAATGACTTTGGGTATATGGATAAAAAAGTTGATCGATTCGAAGATTCATTCATGAACGTCACTGGGGTACTTGTAAGCGCAGGCAGGGTTTATACTTATATAGACTATGCTGCTGGCTATAATCACTCCTGGCTTGGCGGAAATTTCGTGGATGATTTTGGAGTTGGAAATCCCGATGCGAAATGGGAAGCAAGATTCAATATTAATATCGGATATTATTTTTAAACCCTACAGAAACTAGATATATGGCAGAGAAAGTTACCAGAAGTGATGAGAAAAAATCCATATTCGGACTGGAAGTTAACGGCCCGGTATTTTTTACTTCCGCTATTTTCATCATAATAAGCATCGCATTAACCTTAATTTACAAAGAACAGGCAGAAACCTTCTTTGAAGAAATTCAGAACTCGGTAGCAGAGAGTGCCGATTGGTTTTTTATCCTAGCGATAAATATCTTTTTTGTGTTCCTGCTCTACCTGGCTTTAGGCCGGTTTGGTAAATTACGTATTGGAGGACAGAACGCCAAGCCAGAATTCAAGACCTTATCCTGGTTCGCCATGCTTTTTAGTGCAGGGATGGGAATAGGTCTCTTATTTTTTAGTGTAGGTGAACCTGTAATGCATTTTAATTCTCCTCCTATGGCCGAGGCAGGTACTATAGCAGCTGCTAAGGAGGCTATGAATTTCACTTTTCTACACTGGGGTTTTCATGCCTGGGCAGTGTATGCTTTAGTAGGACTTTCTTTAAGCTACTTCACCTATACCCGGGGACTTCCGCTAACGATCAGGTCTATTTTTTATCCATTTCTGGGAGATCGTATCTATGGAAGAATTGGAGATATCATTGATATATTTGCCGTGCTGGCAACACTATTCGGTTTGGCCACATCTCTGGGATTCGGGGTACAGCAGATCGCTTCAGGATTAAATCACGTCTTTGGTCTGCCAGATGGTACTACAACCCAGATCCTAATTATTGCTGCGATCACGGCTATTGCCACAACTTCTGTAGTTTTAGGTGTAGACAAAGGAGTAAAGGTTCTGAGTGAATGGAATATGAGAATTGCGGTAGTACTTCTTATCCTTGCGCTGATTTTGGGACCTACCATTTTCATTTTCAGATCATTTGTAGAAAATACTGGAAGTTATTTATTTAATTTTCTCGAACTCTCTACCTGGAGTGAAACATATAGCAATGGCACATGGCAAAATGCCTGGACCGTATTTTACTGGGGATGGTGGATTGGATGGTCTCCTTTTGTAGGTATGTTTATTGCCAGAATCTCTAAAGGTAGAACGATAAGAGAATTCATTCTGGGAGTATTGCTTGTTCCTTCACTGGTAACCTTCTTCTGGATGTCTGCTTTTGGTAGTGTAGCCATCAATGAGATCATGTCTGGAAATGACACGCTTAGCCAGGCAGTTAATGATGATATTGCCACAGCATTGTTCGTTTTTTTCCAGGATTATCCTTTATCTATGATCATTAATGTAGTGGCAGTTCTATTAATTGCAGGATTTTTTATTACATCTTCAGATTCTGGTTCCTTAGTTATAGACAGCCTTACTTCAGGAGGAAAAATAGATGCTCCGGTAGGACAGCGAATCTTCTGGGCAGTTACTGAAGGTACTGTTGCTGCTGTTTTATTAGTGGGGGGTGGTTTACAGGCTTTGCAAACAGCTACCATAGTCACCGGTCTACCTTTTGCTATTATCTTGATGGTTATGTGCTATTCTCTCTATAAAGGATTAAATGAAGACCTGAAAAAATTAAAAGAGAAAAAAGACGAAAAACAACTGGAGAATTACGAGGAGATCGTTTCAGAAATAGTGAACAAAAGAAATTTACAGGAATCAAATAATAAATAGCAATCATGAAAAACATAGATAAGATCCTTGTCGCGCTTGATCTTACTTCAACCGATACAGACCTCATACGTTATGCTTCATTTTTATGTGATACCCTGAAACCAGAGAAGGTTTATTTTGTACATAACATCAAAAAATACGAGATCTCTGACCTTTTCCAGGAACAGCTGGAAAAACTCGACCTGGAAACTCTAATAAGCGACGAACTGGATGAAAAGGTTGCTACACATTTTAAAGCGGAAACTCCCTCGCAGGTACTTATTTCAGAAGATCCATATACAGAATCTCTCATTAATTATGTAGTACATAAATATGGGATCGACCTGGTCATGGTTGGTAATAAATCTAAAAATGAAGGAACCGGAATAGTTTCTGATAAATTGATGCGACTGCTGAAATGTGATATTATATCTGTTCCGGAG
>JBFIMP010000213.1:0-4775 GCA_041611635.1 Christiangramia sp. | reverse complement strand
GTTTTTCGCCAAGACCTTCTCTGGAAGGGCATCAATATTCATCGTTCTTAGCTTTTTATTGGTTCCGTCTTTATCAAGGTTGATAAATACATCCCCAAAATCAAATATTATTGCTTTAATCATTCTTGTAAATTTTTAAGCGGTCTCCCTCTATGTTTACTTCTGAGACTAATTTTCCCTGAATACCCGGTGCTCCAACGCCTTTCTTAAATTCAGAACTTCCAGTAAATATCCTTGCTTCATCCCAAATTCCTGCATCTATAAATTGTTGCAGGGTATGGCTGCCACCTTCAATAATTACAGATTGAAGTCCTTGGTTATAAAGAACCTCGCATAGCTGTTTCGAAATATTATCGCTGAAATCTATTTGTTCGTAGCTTAGACCTTCAACTTCTGCATTTTTCGGTCTCGATTCACAGATAACGATGGTTTTCTGGTTTCCGTCCATTACGGAAAAATCATTCGGGGTTTTTAATTCCTGATCAATAATAATTCTAACGGGATCATGGCCGGTCCATTTTCTAACATTCAGCGAAGGGTTGTCCTGTAAAACAGTATTGGTGCCCACTAAAATAGCAGCTTCTTCACTTCTCCATTTATGTACCATTTGTCCGGAATATTTGTTGGTGATCCAGACTGGCCTCTTGTCATTCCGTTTTTCCGGAGCGATAAAACCATCTTCGGTCTGTGCCCATTTTAATATGATATACGGGCGATGCTTTTTATGGAAAGTGAAGAACCTTTTATTTAGCTCCAGGCAATCCTTTTCCAGGACACCCACTTTTACCTTACATCCCGCATCTAGAAGTTTTTTGATCCCCCTACCGGCTACCTTAGCAAAAGGATCCATGGTCCCAATTATAACCGTTTTTATACCCTTGGCGATAATCAGGTCGCTGCAGGGAGGGGTTTTTCCATAATGGCTGCATGGCTCCAGGCTCACATAGATCTCAGAGTGCTTTAAAAGCTCCTCGTTCTTTACAGAATTTATAGCGTTTACTTCTGCGTGCGGCTCTCCGGCTTTTCGATGCCAGCCTTCACCAATTATTTTGTTGTTGTGAACTATAACGCTGCCTACCATGGGATTGGGATAGGTGGTTCCAAGGCCGTTTTGGGCCAGTTCTATACAGCGTTTTATGTATTTTTCGTGTATATTCACGCCACAAAAATATAATTAATTAGGCAGAATGAGCACATGGAAAATTCGGGAAATAAAATCCGAAGATAATCAACAGGTTAAAGACTTAATTAGAAGTGTACTGGTAGAAATGGGGGTTCCAAAAGTAGGAACTGCATATGAAGATAAAGCTCTTGAAGATATGACCAATACTTACGAGGGAGAAAGGCGGGTCTATTATGTGGTGGAAGAGAATTCTAAGGTGATTGGTAGCGCAGGTATTGCTCCTCTCACTGGCCTGGAAGATGAGATTTGCGAGCTTCAAAAAATGTATTTTCTACCTGAAGCCAGGGGGAGAGGTATTGGGATGGAGATGATCACCAAATGTCTTCAGTTTGGAAGAGACCAGGGTTTTAAAAAATGTTATATCGAAACCCTGCCTTATATGGAAAATGCCCGGAAGCTATATCATAAAAATGGCTTCGAGCTTATTGAGAAGCCACTAGGGAATACCGGTCATTATAATTGTACGGTATTCATGATCAAGGATCTTTAGGATCGAAAATTTTAAAATTTGAAGCAGAGTATGCTTATTTCCCAGTTAAAAATTCAGTTTATAGAAGTTTTGAAGGATGAATTTCCTATCACTGAAATTGAGTCTTTTTTTTATATGCTAACTGAATATTACCTGGGGATTAAAAGAATAGACATTGCTCTGGATAGGGATCTTGAAATTTCAGAAGCGCAATTCCGGAAATTCGAAAAAGCCATGCTTCGGCTTAGGGATCATGAGCCTGTGCAGTATATTATCGGGCAAACCGAATTTTACAGCCTGGAATTCGAGGTGAACAAAAATGTTCTTATTCCAAGACCTGAAACCGAGGAGCTAATAGAGTGGGTCATTAAAGACTATCAGGATAAAAAGGACCGGCTAAATATTCTGGACATTGGTACCGGCAGTGGGTGTATCCCAATCTGCCTGGCCAAATATCTTAATAATGCTCGTGTTAGCTCCTTCGATATTTCCAAGGAGGCCCTGGAATTAGCCAGAAGAAATGCCAGGAAAAATAAAGTTGAAGTCGATTTTCGGGAATTAGATATTCTATCTAAAGAAAGGCTTGATGAAAAATATGATATTATAGTCTCGAACCCCCCTTATGTGCGGGAGCTGGAGAAAAAAGAGATGCATAAGAATGTGCTGGAGCATGAGCCTCAACTGGCTCTTTATGTGAAAGATGATAATGCCTTGATATTTTACAGGAAAATTTCTAAACTGGCAAAAGAGGCGCTAAAAGAGAATGGAGTGCTATATTTTGAGATAAATCAATATTTAGGAGAAGAGACCAAAGCTCTTGTTGAAAGTTTTGGTTTTGAAGCTGAATTGAAAAAGGATATTTTTGGAAATCACCGAATGTTGAAAGCGATCAGGAAATAATATATGAGCGAGAAGTTAAACAAGGTCCATAACCTGGCGGTGTTTTGTGCCAGTAGTGATGGGAATGACAGCGAAATCTATAAAACAGCCTATGAGGTAGGGAAAATAATGGCCATTAATGATATAAGACTGATTTATGGAGGTAGTAAACTAGGATTGATGGGGCAGGTTGCCAAGGGAGTAATGGATCATGAAGGCAAGGTGACGGGAGTGATCCCTGATTTTTTAAAAACCAAGGAAGTAGTTCATACAAGTCTGGATAAGCTAATTACCACACAGGATATGCACGAGCGTAAACTCACCATGAACGAGTTAAGTGATGCGTTTCTCACTTTACCAGGAGGTTTTGGTACCTTCGAAGAGCTTTTCGAGATCGTTACCTGGGCCCAGTTGGGCCTTCATAAAAAACCAATTGGTTTGCTTAATATTGATGGTTTCTATGATGATCTTATTAGCATGTTAAATAAGATGTGCACAAAAGGACTTCTGAAGAAGGAAAACCTGGAGATTCTTTTGGTTTCAGACAATTTTGAAGATCTTTTGGATAAGATGAGAACATTTGAGCCAAAACCGGTTCCAAAATGGATGAATAAGCATCAAACCTGATCATGAAAATCAAAGAGCTGAAAATATTTACTTCTGGCATTAAGAAACAACTGGAATTCTATAGGGATGAGCTGGGGTTCGAGATCACCAATTATTCTGAAGACGGTTTCAATATTGTTGCAGGTTACTCCAGTTTGAGATTTGAAAAAAGGGAGAAAGCGACTCCCTATCACATCGCTTTCCATATTCCCGATAACCAGGAAAAAGAAGCCTTGAAATGGCTGGAAAGCATCGTTCCCGTTCTAAAATATAACGATGATAAGATCATTGATTTTTCGAATTGGCAGGCTAAATCGGTCTATTTCTATGACCAGGATAAAAATATAATGGAACTCATTTCCAGGAGGGAGTTTTGTAAACCAGAGTCGGCTATATTCAACAGTTCAAATATTGTGGGACTGGCTGAAATTGGCCTCGTTACTAAAAATATTAAAGAGAAGTTCGAAAAATTAAAGCTCGAATGTGGGCTGGATCATTTTGATGGCGATTTTGAAAGATTTTGCGCAATTGGTGATCCTTCAGGTTTACTTATCACCATAGATAGCGATAAAAAAGACTGGTTTCCTACCAGTGATAAGGCATATAGTTCAGATTTTGAACTCAAATTTGAACATGATTCAAAAACATTTAAACTGAATTTCAGCAATGATGCGCTGAAGATTTCAGAAATCTAATACCAACTGATTTTTACATGGACGTCGAAAATAAAATTCAGGCTCTTCGCAAAGAATTACAGGAGCATAATTACAATTACTATGTGCTGGATAAGCCAGTAATTAGTGATTATGAATTCGATATGAAATTAAAAGAGCTTCAGGAGCTTGAGGAAAAACATCCCGAATTTAAAGATCCTAACTCTCCAACCCAAAGAGTGGGTGGTACTGTTACCAAAAATTTTGAGACGGTGGTCCATGATCACAGGATGTATTCGCTTTCTAATTCGTATTCTAAAGAAGAGCTGGAAGAGTGGGAGACGAGAGTTAGAAAAGTTGTGGAAGGCAAGGTGCAGTATGTTTGCGAGCTTAAGTATGACGGGGCATCAATTAGTTTAACCTATAGGAATGGTTTACTGGAAAGAGCGGTAACCAGAGGTGATGGCTTCCAGGGTGACGATGTTACCAATAATGTGAGAACCATAAGGTCTGTACCTTTAAAATTAAAAGGTGAGTTTCCAGAGAAATTCGACATTCGCGGCGAAATTGTCCTTCCTTACGAAGGTTTTGCCAAAATGAATGCAGAGCGTGTGGATATTGGGGAAGAGCCTTATGCGAATCCAAGAAATACCGCTTCCGGTAGTTTGAAACTGCAGGACAGCGCTGAGGTTTCCCGGAGGCCTTTGGAATGTTTATTATACAGTATCGTAGGAGAAAATACAGGAATTGGATCTCAGTTCGAAGGATTGGAGAAAGCCAGGAACTGGGGTTTTAAGGTGCCCGGAGAATCTGAATTGAAAGATTCTATAGACGAGGTGCTGGATTATATAAATTACTGGGATGAACACCGGCATGACCTTCCTTATGAGACAGATGGTGTGGTAGTGAAGGTGAATGACTTTCATCAGCAGGAAGAACTGGGGCATACTGCCAAATCTCCCCGCTGGGCGATCGCCTATAAATT
>JBFIMP010000212.1:0-4784 GCA_041611635.1 Christiangramia sp. | reverse complement strand
TTTTTTCAACTAAATAACCAACCAAAAAAACAAAGTAAATCCTCTGTGAAATAAATCATGAGGACAGTTTTATAACGAAGGTATTGTAATCAGATTGCACAAAATCTCACCCTATCATGTTAAAGTTCTAAGCCGGACATATTGAGTAATTCTCAACAAAATAACCTAATTAAAGAGAAAACCTTTATATCCCTGTAAATTTGATTATTTTTGAGCTAGAGAATGTAATTATATGGATAAAGCTCCAAGTTTTGGCGTAATAGGCGGTGGTAGTTGGGCTACTGCAATTGTAAAAATGTTGTGTGAAAACCTTGAAGAGGTCAATTGGTACATGCGCAGTGTATATGCACTACAACATATCCAGAAACAGGATCATAACCCAAATTATCTGAGCTCGGTAGAATTTGATAATAATCAGCTTAATCTTAGCAACAATATTAATGAAGTTGTAGAAGCTTCTGATTTTATAATCTTCGCCATCCCTTCTGCCTTTTTGAAACGTGAACTTGATAATTTAACGGTTCCTCTGCATGATAAGGTAATATTTTCGGCAATAAAAGGTATTGTTCCTGAGACCAGTTTGATCGTGGGAGAACATTTTAACCAGTATTTCGATGTACCAATGGAAAATATAGGTGTTCTAACCGGGCCATGCCATGCTGAAGAAGTTGCCCTGGAAAGACTTTCCTACCTCACCGTTGCCTGCCAGGACGAAAAAAAGGCTGAGATCGTTGCCGGTTATCTTGGCAGCGACTATATCACCTGTAAAACCAGTGATGATGTTATTGGTACCGAATATGCAGCGGTTCTTAAGAATATATACGCTATTGCAGCCGGTATAGCCCATGGACTAGGCTACGGGGATAATTTCCAGAGCGTTCTAATGAGCAACGCCATACGGGAAATGAAGAAATTCATCAAAAAGGTGCATAAAATGAAAAGAAATATCAACGACTCCGCTTACCTGGGAGATTTGTTGGTTACAGGATATTCCGTATTTAGTCGCAACCGTATGTTTGGGAACATGATTGGCAAAGGGTATACGGTTAAAAGCGCCCAAATGGAAATGAGTATGATCGCTGAGGGCTACTATGCTACGGAAAGCGCTTATAAAATAAATAAAGAAAAGGGAGCAAAAACCCCTATAATCAACGCGGTCTACGCAATCCTTTATGAAGGAAAGAATCCCAAGAAAGTTTTCAATAAACTGGTAGATAAACTGGATTAAGTATAGGTTTTTTCTTACATTTTACCCTATAAATTACTGATTTTAAACTTTTCAGCGATATTTTTGTAAAAGTTATGGAATTTAATACTACATTTACTTTAACAAATCTAATGAACCAATCTTATGAAAACTAAATTATTAAGCCTTGCCCTTGTGGCGGCTATGGGATTTATTTCCTGTGAATCAGATGTTTCTTCTGAAAACCCGGAAGAAGTTCTGGAAATTCAGGAATCTGAAAAAGTAAAGATCCATGATGCAAACAAACTGCATATTCCACTAGTTGTAGGTGAAGAGTCTGAGGTTGACGGTTATCGTCTTCACGAAGCAGGAACTTTTACCGGATCACTTGCAGACTGTGATACTTATGCACATTACCACGGTTCTGACGAACTAACAGTTCTTGAGGGTAAACCGCAATCTTATCATGGAGAAGTTGAGCTTAACAGTCTTGCTTTAAATGACCAGCTTAATATTTGCGGGACGTTTAAAGTACAGAATGACATCGATATCAATTATGCTGGTGTTCTTAATCTTGGCGGCGATGCCTGGGTAGGTGGAGATGTTACCGTGATCTACGGTGGTCATCTAACCGTTCAGGGAAAGTTAACCATCGAAGGTGACCTGGTATTGAAGAAAGGCGCGACCCTGGAGTTCCTGGGAGCAGACGATGCTATCGAAGTTCTTGGAAAGGTTAAGATCGCAAAGAAAGCTATCATTAATGGAGATTTCACTGATATTTCCAACAAGATAAAATAAATTTCACCCCCCATTTCTATTTTTAAAGGCCGGTATTTTACCGGCCTTTTTCATTTGACAGAATTCTCTTATACGTCTTTTCTTACACTTTATCGAAAAGTCCTGCCATTTGAAGAGTTTATAGTTGTTATCCCGGCCGAATTACTATTTTTAGCCGTCCAAATACTATATCTAAAATACTTATGTTTAAAAGATTATTCGCATTAAGCCTGTTTTCGGCATTGATTTTCACTTCCTGCGAGAAAGACAATCCTTCGCAAGATAATACTGCACAGGAATTCAAAATCTCCAAAGATAATTCTGAACTAAATAGAGCTATCAATTTTGATGAGACCGGAGTTATTGGTATAGCAAATTTTAATATCAGCAGAGGCGCAGAATCGGCTTCGTTCTTTGGCTTAGAACAGATCGCTTTCCTGGAGCCACCGGTAGTGAATGGAACTACCTTGCGTGCAACCCATGTAGATGTAAAAGATAATTATGCCTATGTTTCCTATAATAAAGAAGGTGCTGTTTATCTAGGTGGAATCGATATTATAGACGTAAGCGATAAATACAATCCCGTATTAGTAAGCAGAATGACGACAGATATTGCCGATATCAATTCCCTTTCTATGGATGATAATGGATATCTCGTTTTCACCGGGGCATCTGCGAAAGAGGCCAATGGTGGAGCTGGTAACCGCACCCTGCAAGGTTATGTGGCTGTAGAAAATGGCCAGTTCTCAAGAGATTTTCAACTTGACTATGGCAATCCTGGTAACGCAGGGGTACATATTCTAGTGATTAATGGTGATGCGATCATTGTTAGCGGTGATGCTGGTGGCGTGGGTAGTTTTATGTATCCGGGGTATCTTACTCCATTCGACAATCGATCTTTCCTTGACTATGGAGATCTAAGGTCTGCAGCCTACAAAAATAATACTCTTGCTGTTTTAAGCGGTGAAGACGGACTTTTAAACCTGAGTATCAATGATGCGCTGACTGAAAACTCCAGAATAGCAACAGCTGCACTTACTCCTGAATCTAAAAGAACTATCGCCTGGTATGGTGATAATGTTTTGGTTTCTGAAGGTGCAGAGGGAGCAGGAATTTACAGTTTCGAAGCTGGAGCAAGGATTTCAAGCCTTCCTTTAAGATTACTTCCTGATGCTTCTGAAATTAATCCGGAAGATAAAGTGACCAACGCAGTATCTACAGATGGTAACTTTATTTATATGACCAACGGTGGAGCCGGTCTGGATATCATTAAATTAAATGAAAGCTTAAATCCTGTTGCCGAAGGTATCGCAGAGATTCAGGGAAGTGCGAATTTCGTTCAGGCGAAAGGAGAATATATTTACGTGGCCTCAGGAACAGGTTTAAAGATCCTGAAGATTATCACTCCATTATTGGATGAAGAGTCTGTTAGTTTCCTGAATTGCTCAGAATTTGATGCTTATACAGGCGATAAGAACCTAACGATCCCTTCAGAAGAAGAAGCTTCTTACAGCGGATTAATAAACCTGAAACATCTTAATGTTAATGGCACCCTGAACGTTTGTGGTGATCTGCTTATCGAGAAAAGCGCCAATCTAAGCAGCGATTCAGCTCTTAATATGTCTGGTAACTTTAAGCTCGGGAACAAAAAGACTTCAGAGAACCTGGTAATTAATTCTAAAAGTACTTTCCGCATAGAAGGTGTAATGGAGATCCACGGTGATCTTATCATCGCCAGTGAAGGAGTACTGGAGTTCGTAGGTGAAAATTCAAAGATCTATGTAGCCGGTGATGTAAAAATCAACAGCGGCGGAAAAGTGATAGGAGAGTTCGAAGACCTAAATAATAAATTTGATTAGATTCGGTTAATCTATTTAAATGAAAAAGCCCCGGAAAGTATCCCGGGGCTTTTTTTATTTATATCTATTTGTTATTTCGCTAATATTCCCCTTTCCGGAATAATAGGAATCTTCGTTGAAATACTTTCTTTTATAGTATTCGGTTTAAATAGAAAGGTCTTTTCCATCATTTTTGAACCTTGAAAATAGGTGATTTTAAATTCATTGTTCAACTGAAGGACCTCATCCTGCAGATATTCGATCTTCGCAAAGCTTTTGGAGGGCAGCACCTCGATCTTATGGCGCATTAGTGAAGTTTCCCGCTTTTTATCGAATCCTTTAGAGACGATAAGCACCATTTCCAGTGGAACACCAGTGTCGTTAATTAAATACACATTCCATTCGTAGGCTTCAAATTCTTCGTTGAAAACCTTGACCGCAGCAACGTGTACGTCCTTAACTTCTGGTATCTCGATATCTTTTTTCAAACTGAAATACTTTTAAAGTGCCGACTTGAATTGCTCTAAAAACCGGATATCATTCTCATAGAACATACGGATATCCTCAATCTGGTATAATAACATCGCGATCCTTTCTATTCCCATTCCAAAAGCGAAACCAGAATATTCCTGGGGATCTATATTACAATTTCTCAATACGTTTGGATCTACCATTCCGCAGCCCATGATCTCCAGCCAGCCGGTTCCCTTGGTGATCCTGTAATCTGTTTCGGTCTCAAGGCCCCAATACACATCCACCTCTGCACTTGGCTCGGTAAATGGGAAATAAGAAGGTCTAAGCCTGATCTTTGATTTCCCGAATAATTGCTTGGTGAAATAAAGGATGGTCTGCTTCATGTCTGCAAAAGAAACATCCTTATCTATATACAATCCTTCCACCTGGTGAAAGATACAGTGCGATCTTGCTGAAATGGCTTCATTTCTGAAAACCCTTCCCGGAGAGATCGTCCTAATAGGCGGTTT
>JBFIMP010000211.1:0-4809 GCA_041611635.1 Christiangramia sp. | reverse complement strand
TCACCTCAACGGATGGAAAACGTCTATTTCAGGTTATTTAGAGAACACTCAGCTGGCGGAAGAGATCATGACTGAAACCGGCAAGCAACTTAAAACTAACACCTCCGAACTACAAACCCCGAACTACCCCCTTTTTCGTCCGCCTTATGGAAAGATCAAAAATTCACAGGCAAAATCATTAAAGGAACGAGGCTATAAGATTGTAATGTGGGATGTAATAAGTGGTGATTATGACCGTGATTTTTCAGCAGAGGAATGCCTTAAAAATGTAACTGTAAACGCAACGCCAGGAAGCACGATAGTCCTGCATGACAGTAAAAAAGCGTTTAAAAATCTAAAGATAATCCTGCCGCAGATACTGGATTATTATAAAGAAATAGGGTTGGAATTCAAAAGTCTTAAAGATGTTCTTTAAGCAGGCCTATGAGCGTATTAGCATCCTGCTCCCCGCTTTGCCTCCACTTCATCTCACCAGATTTGTAGATCATTAAGGTAGGTAGACCTTTTACACGCAAGGCTTCTGCCAACTGGGAGTTCTTATCCACATCTATTTTAATAACTTTCGCCTTATCTCCCATCGCCGCCGCAACGTCTCTAAGCACCGGATGCATCGCTACAGAAGCATCATTCCATTCAGTATAGAAGTCCAATAGTACCGGAATATTTAAGTCTACTAATTCACCAAATTTTGACATAATTCAGGATTTATTTTTAGCTCATGATAAGTACCACTTATGCCAGCTTTAATCAAATATAGGAAATTCTTGTAATTATGCGGGTTTCGAACCTTTTTTCAGTTCTATGACACTAATTTCGGGCCAGATACCAACACGTCCCGGATAGGCCAAAAATCCGAAACCGCGATTCACATTGATATAACGGCCGGCCTCCTCATATATTCCTGCCCAGTGTTTATAGCGATACTGCACGGGACTCCATTTGAACCAGCCCGGGATCTCAATGCCAAATTGCATTCCATGCGTATGCCCGCTCATGGTTAAATGATATTTCTTAGGATGTGTTTTCACCTCCTGTTCCCAGTGCGATGGATCATGGCTCAGTAAGATCTTGAAATCATTTTCATCAACACCTTCACCGGCCTTCTCAAGATCACCTGCTTTTTTGAAGCCGCCAATTCCCCAGTTCTCTACACCCACCAGAGCTATTTTTTGTCCTTCTTTTTCAATGAATCGGTTCTCATTCAGCATTAAGTTCCAGCCCATATCGGCATGGGTCTTTTTCAGGTTTTCAAGGTTTTGAATTTTAGCTTCCTGGCTTTCCCAATTATGATAATCCCCATAATCATGGTTTCCTAGGATAGAATAAACCCCGTCTGGCGCTTTTATTTCTGAAAACAAATCTTTCCAGTCGTCCATTTCTGAAGCCTTATTATTTACGAGATCACCGGTAAAGACCACCATGTCGCTCCCCTGCTCTTTCAGCAGATCAACCCCATACTGTATCTTGTTCTTATTATCGAAACTACCGCTATGAACATCGCTTATCTGGCTAATCCGGTAACCATCGAAAGCTTCGGGAAGATCTTCGAAATAAAGCGTATATTTTAAAACCCTGAAATTATATCGTCCCTTATACATTCCGTAGAGCAAACCTGCAAAAGGAATCGCGGCAAGACCAATGGCAATGGTACTGATGAACTTTCTGCGGGAAGGCATATCAAAACTTTCCGAAGGACCAAAGAATTTCTGAATTCCGGCAATGGGCAACCTAATCACATCTTCGCCCAGCATGATAAGCGAAAGGATTATTTTCCCCACAAAGAAGGCCAGGAAAATACCGATCGCATAACCTCTCCCTCCTGCTAATCCATCATTGGGTGCCGGCTGATTAAACTGGTAGAATAAGTTTGCAATAACTATGGCCGAGATAATGAAGTAGAGCACAGCAACCCATACGTTCTTTGAAAACACTCTTAAAGCCTGATAGGCATAAAGATCAACGATAAGATAGATCGCCGCTAAAATGAACCAACGCATTAATACAATTTTTTACGAAGATAGGCCTTAAAGAATCTATGAATATTTAATTAACGATAATTTAAATTGATGGTCTAAAAACGAAAATTAATATGCGAACTCCTAGTGGCATCTCCATTTTCAAAATCTTATATTTATCAATTCACTCTATAGTAATGCAACGAAGAAATTTTATAATTAAAACAGGTATGGCGGGTGCAGCCCTGAGCGCCACTCCTTCCCTGTTTTCCCAACCTATATTAAACGAATTAAAGATGAATAAAAATAATCCGGTAGCGATTGCAACCTGGAATTTTCAGAATGCCACAAAGATGGCGGGCAAAATGCTTGAAAATGGAGCTTCAGCCATAGACGCCGTGGAGAAAGGCGTCATGGTAGAGGAAGCAAACCTTAAGAACACCACCGTTGGCGATGGCGGGGCTCCCGACCGTGACGGGAATGTTACCCTGGACGCCTGCATTATGTCTCCAGACGGCAATGCCGGCTCGGTAGTCTACCTTAAGGAAATCGCTCACCCGGTATCAGTTGCCAGGAAAGTGATGGAAGAGACTCCGCATGTGATGCTCGCCGGTGAAGGCGCATTGCAATTTGCCATTCAGCAAGGCTTTCAAAAAAAGAACCTGCTTACCGAAAGTTCTGAAAAAGCCTGGAAAGAATGGCTGGAACATAAAGAATACAAGCCTATTATAAATATCGAAAATCACGATACCATCGGGATGTTGTGTCTCGATGAAAATGGAGATATCGCGGCGGCCTGCACCACCTCGGGACTTTCCTATAAAATGAACGGTCGCGTGGGAGATTCTCCAATCATAGGAGCAGGTTTATTCCTAGACAACGAAATAGGCGGAGCTGTTGGAACCGGGATGGGAGAAGCCATCATGAAAAGTGTAGGTAGTTTTTTGATCGTGGAACTAATGCGCCAGGGGAAATCTCCGCAGGAAGCCTGTGAAGAAGCCGTAATGAGAACTGTACGTAACGCCCCAAATTATGAGGATTTCCAGGTTGCTTACATTGCCATGAACTAGCAAGGTGAGATTGGATCTTATTGCATACATAAAGGATTCAGTTATGCTAAATTTCATAAAGGAGAAAGCACCGATAATTTGAGTAAATCTTACCTGGAAAAATAATTTACCTCATTATATTTTAATGATAATCCTTAATTGCTTATTGTTCATTGTTTGCAAGGAAGAGTGCTAATATCTTTGTAGTTTTGAAACATTCTCAATTTTATATTTAAACATTTCAGATGGCCGATCAAAAACGCCTTTTTTTACTAGACGCTTACGCTTTAATTTTCCGCGGATATTACGCTTTTATCAAGAATCCAAGGATCAATTCCAAGGGATTTAACACTTCTGCGATCATGGGATTCACCAATTCGCTTTTTGATGTGATAAGAAGGGAAAAACCAGATCACCTGGCTGTGTGTTTCGATAAGGGCGGCAGCGAAGCAAGGACTGAAATGTATGAAGAATACAAGGCACACCGGGACGAAACTCCAGAGCCTATTCGTGAGGCGATCCCGATTATCCAGGATATTTTAAGAGCCATGCATATTCCGGTGGTGGTACAGGAAGGAATGGAGGCCGATGATATTATTGGAACCCTGGCCAAGCAAGCCGAAAAGGAGAACTATAAGGTTTATATGGTCACTCCAGATAAAGATTTTGCTCAGTTGGTTTCAGAAAATATATTCATGTATCGCCCTGCGAGAATGGGTAACGGGATAGAGATCTGGGGGATTCCGGAAGTTCAGAAGAAATTTGAAGTTGAAAGACCCGAGCAGGTTATAGACTTCCTGGGAATGATGGGCGATGCCGCAGATAATATTCCAGGACTGCCCGGGGTAGGTGAAAAGACGGCCAAGAAATTCATCAAGCAATTCGGAAGCATGGAAGGTTTATTAGAGAATACCGACCAGCTTAAAGGCAAAATGAAGGAAAAGGTCATTGAAAATGCTGAACTGGGCCGACTTTCCAAAAAACTAGCTACTATTTTTGTGGATTGTGATGTGACGTTCCATGCTGAAGATTACGAACTTTCGATGCCAGACGCTGAAAAAGTACAGGAAATCTTTGACGAACTTGAATTCAGAAGATTAAAAGATCAATTCATCAAGCTTTTTAGCGGAGAAGAAGACAGCCCGAAAACCCAGGTCACAAATTCACCATCAGCCAAGAAAAATGCGCAGGCGACTGCCGGGGCCGGACAGTTCTCACTATTTGGTGGTGATGGTGAAGAAATAGAAAGAACTTCTTCCAGAACCAACCTGGCCGATACCCCACATTTCTACCAGGCCATTACTACAGATATGGCCAGGAAACTTTTTATCGAGCGACTTCTAAAGCAAAAAAGCGTCTGTTTCGACACCGAAACAACCAGCCTGAATCCACTGGAAGCTCAACTTGTGGGAATTGCATTTTCATGGGAAGCAGGAAAGGGATTTTACCTGCCGTTCCCTGAAGAGAAAGAAGAAGCTCAAAAGCTCATTGAAGAACTAAGAGAGTTTTTCGAAAATGACAAGATCGAAAAGATAGGACAGAACCTGAAATATGACATCGAGGTTCTGGATAAATATAATATTGAAGTAGCAGGTCCCCTATTTGATACTATGATCGCGCATTACCTGATAAATCCGGATATGCGTCATAATATGGATGTACTTGCAGAAACCTACCTGAATTACTCTCCTCAGCCAATTTCAGAATTGATTGGTAAAAAAGGAAAAAACCAGGGTAGCATGAGAGATGTTGCTCTGGATAAGCAAACGGAATACGCATCAGAGGATGCCGATATCACTTTTCAG
>JBFIMP010000210.1:0-4830 GCA_041611635.1 Christiangramia sp. | reverse complement strand
CTGCAAAGTGAACTAGGGAAAAAGCTTGTTGAAGAAAGAGGATTGGATCCAAACGAAATAGATTCTATTATCCTTATCGAGCCGGGAATAGCATATTATCGAAAATCTACTGCCGCCCTGGAGATCTCCAGAGACCTTTCCGGAGGCTATTCTTTACTAAAGAACTTCCTTTTTATTCCTGAAGTTTTCAGGGATGGAGTTTATGATCTTATTGCCAGTAACCGATATAAATGGTTCGGGAAAAAAGATCAATGTATGATCCCTACTCCCGAACTAAAAGCTAAATTTTTAGATTAAACCTTTTCGGTTTCTGAGATATTTTCTGTTTCCGGGTGATAATCATCATCCCATTCCTTCACATTTGGAGGCCCCATCATATCTACAGATTTTGCTACCATTAAAGAAACGGCTGCATCCCCGGTAACATTTACCACGGTTCTACACATATCCAGAGGTCTGTCTACGGCAAAGATAAGAGCAAGACCTGCTTCAGGAATTCCAGCCTGGGCAAGTACAATTACCAGCATCACCATTCCAGCTCCAGGTACGGCTGCTGAACCTATTGAGGCTAAAGTAGCTGTTGCGATAATTCCAAGTTGAGTTCCCAGCGTAAGATCCATTCCGAAGGCCTGGGCGATAAAGATCGCGGCCACCGCCTGGTAAAGACTGGTTCCATCCATATTGATGGTCGCTCCAATTGGTAATACAAAACTGGTCACTTCCTTATGAACCCCCATATGTTCTTCAACTCTTTCCATGGTTACAGGCAAGGTAGCCGCACTGGAACTGGTAGAAAAAGCAAGTAACTGGGCAGGAGATATTCCGTTTATAAAGAAAGACGGAGTGTTTTTGGTAAATACCCAAACTAGTAAAATATAAACTCCTATCATCAGGGCAAGACCTAATAAAACAGTTACGGCATACATGGCCAGGGCTGCGAAAAGGTCGGTGCTTGGGGATTCTACAACAAGGGCTGCTAGCAGTGCGAAAACACCATACGGAGCCGTTAGCATGATAAGGTCTATCATTTTCAGGATGACCTCGTTAAAGCCATCGAAGAAATCCTTTACCGGTTTGGCGGTTTTTTCAGGGATCAGAATGAGCCCAATTCCGAAGAAAATAGCGAAAAAGATCACCTGTAACATATTCCCATTATCTCCCGCTGCTCCAATGATGTTGCTGGGAACAAGATCTTCCAACGCCTGTAACGGCCCGGCATCCTTTTGTTTCTGGGCATCAGAGATACGTACAGAGGCATCACCCTCGTAACTGGCGATTAGGTCACTACGAGTCTCTTCTGAAATGGTTTTACCCGGCCCGATCACATTCACCATCACCAGTCCTATAGAAACCGCGATCACCGTGGTAATAATATAGGTTGCTATGGTTCGGGTTCCCATTTTAGACAATTTCGAAATGTCTTTCAGGTCTGAAATTCCCTTGATTAGAGAAGCCAGGATCAATGGCACTGCGATCAACTTAAGGGCATTGATGAAGATATTTCCGAAAGGTTTTATCCAATCGCTCACAAAATCAGCTCCCCAGCTAAAATTAGTCAATACAAGAGCGAATAAAACCCCTGCTACCATTCCTAATAATATCTGCCAATGCAGTGCAAGTTTTTTCATTATATGTTTTTAAAAATTAAATTTTTGAAGATTTATTTTGAAGAAAAAAGTCGGCAATTACCAAAGCAGCCATAGATTCTACTATAGGAACTGCTCTTGGCACCACGCAAGGATCGTGACGCCCTTTACCCTGCATTTCCACCTCTTCTCCTTTTGAGTTGATCGTGTTCTGTTTTTGAATAAGCGTCGCCACAGGTTTAAAAGCGACCTTGAAATAAATATCCATTCCATTAGAGATACCACCCTGTATACCTCCACTTAAATTGGTTTTGGTCGTACCATCGGTATTAAAATGATCGTTATGCTCACTTCCCCTCATCTTTGTTCCTTCAAAACCACTACCATACTCAAATCCTTTTACGGCATTAATTGAAAGCATGGCCTTCCCAAGTTCTGCGTGTAATTTATCGAATACAGGCTCTCCTAAGCCTTTTGGAACATTTTTGATGACACATTGTACGGTGCCTCCAATCGTATCCCCTTCAGCTCTTATCTCTTTAATGTAAGCTTCCATTTTTGACGCCAATTCGGGATCTGGACAACGTACTGGATTTTTTTCGATTTCTGAAAAGTCAAGTTCAGAATAATCTTTCTGCAATTCTATTTTTCCTACTGAAGAAACAAAGGCATTGAACTCGATATTTTTGAGCATTTGCTTAGCGATGCTCCCAGCCACTACCCTGCAGGCAGTTTCCCTGGCAGACGATCTTCCTCCGCCGCGATAATCACGAACCCCATACTTCTCATCATAAGTATAATCTGCATGAGAAGGACGGTAGGTATCTTTAATATGAGAATAGTCTTTAGATTTCTGGTTGGCATTCCTAATGGTAAATCCGATAGGAGTACCCGTAGACCTGCCTTCAAAAATACCGGAAAGAAATTCTACGGTATCGGGTTCCTTTCTCTGAGTGACGATAGCAGACTGTCCGGGACGTCTTCTATTAAGATCGTCTTGCACTTTTTCAATATCGATCTCTAGTCCGGCTGGACAACCATCGATCACACCCCCTATGGCCACACCATGTGATTCGCCAAAAGTGGTTATTTTAAACATTTTACCAAAGGAATTTCCGGGCATCAGAAGGTTTTTGAACAAATGTAATTTTTTAAGGACATATTTAAAAATGGAATGCGATTTAATGTTATGATAACAAACCGCTTTCATTTTAACCTTTTAGCAATTAAATATTAATTGTACACTAAGCTCAAGGATAAGTTAATAAGTAATCTTTGCCCGGAAATCTAAATGAGCTGTTGAAAAAAAGAAAGCCAGAAATAGAGGTAATTTCAGATGTGCACCTGGGAGCTTTTCAGTGTCATGCTAATGAACTACTGCAATATTTAAATTCTATCAAGCCTAAGAAGTTAATTCTAAATGGTGATATTATAGATTTAGGTCAGGTAAGCAGAAGTTACTTTCCAAAATCACATATTGAAGTGATCAAAAAAATCCTTGATCTTAACTCCAAGGGAACCGAAGTGATCTATATTACAGGGAATCACGATGAAATGCTCAGAAAATTCAGTGATATAAGCCTGGGGACAATCAGCGTTGTAGATAAACTGGTACTTGATCTGGATGGAAAAAAAGCCTGGTTCTTCCATGGCGATATTTTTGATGTATCGGTTTTGAAAGCCAAATGGATCGCAAAACTTGGAGACCCCGGCTATGACCTGCTAAGGGTGTTGAATAGAACCCTCAACTGGTTTCTGCTTAAAACCGGGAAAAACAAATATTCGCTTTCAAAGAGGATCAGGAAGAATGTAAAAGATGCCCATAATCTTATTTCAGATTTTGAGAGAGCTGCTGCAGAACTAGCGACAGAACAAGGGTATAAATATGTTGTGTGTGGTCATATACATCAACCTAAAATGCTAAGAAAAGTGGTAAGAAACAGCACCTGTCTTTATTTAAATTCTGGAGATTGGACAGAGAATTTAACCGCATTGGAATACCAGGATAAAAAATGGAGCCTAGTTCACCATTCAGAATTAGAGTTCGAAATGGAACGGCCGCCTTATACTGCAGCTACAGCCGTTATTTAAACCTTATAAACTTAGGACGCATTACCTTCTTTCTCCATAATCTCATCTACCTTTTTTATTAAGGTTTCCATATCAAAAGGTTTAGATAAAAAGTCTACTGCTCCGGCAGATTTGCATATTTCATCTACATTATGCAAGGCAGACATCATGAGGACTGGTATATGGGCAACCTCTTCATCCTGTTTCAACTTTTTACAAACATCGGTGCCATCTACTCCAGAGATCAGTTTGTCTAGCAGGATAAGTTCAATCCCGTTTTCTTTGATATTTTCCTTGGTCTTCTTAGGTTGTTGTGAAACGATAACATGATGCCCGCTGAATTCAAGAATATCTTTAAGCATTAAACCAATGGTCTGGTCATCGTCAACAATTAAAATTTTAGCCATTTTATTTCTGGTGATTTAGAGGGATGGTGAAAGTAAATTCCGAGCCTTTTCCTATCTCGCTTTTTACAAAAATTTTTCCGTTATGCCTTTCTATGATCTCATTGGAAAGGTAAAGGCCTATACCGAAACCTTCATAGGTATCGTCATTATTTCCTGAAATCCTATAAAATCGTTTAAAGATCTGATTTTGTTCCTTTTCGCTTATACCAATTCCAAAATCTTTTACGCTTACGGCAACATGATCCTTTTCTGGTTCATAAATCCTTAATTGAACCTTGTTGCTATCTGGTGAATATTTCAAGGCATTAGTGACAAAATTGATTATCACCTGCCCTATCCTGTCCCTGTCTGCATTTACTTCGCAAATTAAATCCTGTTCAAGATGCAGTTCAGCATCTTTATTTGAATATTTTAAATCTTCCAGGATTTCAGTTACATGTGAATTTAAACTAAACCTTTCAATTTTCAGATCCAGTTCACTCTGTTCGATTCTGGACAGATCCAGCATTTCAGATAACAACCTTATCAATCTTTCTACCTGGGTTTCGATCCGGTTCAAATAAGGTTTTATTGGCAAACGTTTTTCGGTATCTCCTGTATCTTCAGGGAGTAATGCCAGCAACAGCTGTACATAACCTTTTATAGAGGTTACAGGAGTCTTTAACTCGTGACTTACCAGTTTAAGAAAATCTTCCTGCCGTTTCTCATCTTCCTTTAATTTTTGAATCTCGGTACTTGAACTAATCCAGGAAGCAATATTCCCTTCT
>JBFIMP010000209.1:0-4836 GCA_041611635.1 Christiangramia sp. | reverse complement strand
CACGTTCAGTTTATTTTTATCAAGACCCAACTCCCTGATCACAGCTAGCGACTGGGACGCAAAAGCTTCGTTCAACTCAATTAGTTCAAGGTCATCCTGCTTAAGTCCGGCTTGTTTTAAAGCCTTAGGAATTGCATGAACTGGCCCTATTCCCATGATTCTTGGTTCTACACCAACCGCGGCATAGCTCACCATTCTGGCAATAGGTTCAAGATTTAGTTCCTTTACCATATCTTCACTCATTACCATCACGAAAGCCGCACCGTCACTCATCTGAGATGAGTTACCCGCAGTTACGCTTCCGCCTTCGGCGAATACCGGTCTAAGTTTATTAAGAACCTCGATAGATGTATCCTTTCTTGGACCTTCATCCTTATTTACAGTATAAGATTTGGTCTTCTTCTTACCATCTTCATCTACATAAGTCTCATCGATGGTAATTGGTACGATCTGGTCCTGGAAACGATCTTCAGCCTGAGCTTTGATGGCTTTCTGGTGAGACTCATAAGCGAACTCATCCTGATCTTCACGAGATACTTTGTATTTGTTAGCAACCGCTTCTGCAGTTAATCCCATTCCCCAGTAATAATCTTCGTTACCTTCTTTGGCCACTTCATAATCTGGAACCGGTTTGTAACCTCCCATTGGGATATAGCTCATGCTTTCCGCTCCTCCTGCGATCACACAGTCTGCCATTCCACTCTGAATTTTAGCTGTTGCGATAGAAATTGTTTCCAATCCAGAAGCACAATACCTGTTAACGGTCATTCCCGGTACGTCTTCAACTTTTAATCCCATCAAAGAGATCAATCTACCAACATTTAATCCCTGTTCTGCTTCGGGCATCGCGTTACCAACCATCACATCGTCGATACGCGTTTTATCGAAGTCAGGTAATTTATCCATCATGTACTGGATGGTTTCTGCAGCCAGTTCATCTGGTCTTTTGAAGCGAAAAACGCCTCGTGGAGCCTTTCCTACTGCGGTTCTGTATGCTTTTACTATATATGCTGTTCTTTTCATTGTATATTGAATTTTGTATGAAGTATAATGTCTTTATTGGTTAAGTGTAGACTGTAGTTTAATGATCATATTCTGAATATGTTGAATTTCGCTTTCTATAGGAGAAAATTCCTGTTTTGATAGAAAGTTAAGGTTCATAGCCAGAATTAACTGTGTTTCTAATTCAAAAGCCGATCCTAAAGCTATTCCAGGAAAATTGTGAAAATCCTTTTCAGATTTTCGACCGCATCCTTCTGCAATATTTGAAGGAATTGAAACAGCCGACCTCCTAATTTGTGATGTCAATCCGTAGATCTCATCTTTCGGAAATCCCTGGCTTCGCAAGTAAATAGCTGAAACCATATCGATAGCTTTTTGCCAAACCTTTAATTCCTTGAAATAGTTCATTATACAATCGACGATTTACATTATACGTTTAGTTTCTAAGTGGTTTCCCCTTCTTCAACATATGTTGAAGTCTCTCCAGAGTTTTACGTTCTCCTGTAAGCGAAAGGAACGCTTCTCTTTCAAGTTCTAATAAGTATTGTTCACTTACCAGCTGGTTTTCTGATAGATCACCACCGGCCATTACATAAGCCAGTTTGTTAGCGATCTTCTTATCGTGTTCGCTGATATATTTACCTGCAGCCATCTGGTCTGTTCCAACGAGGAATGCACCTAGTGCCTGTTTACCTAGAACTTTAATATCTGTTCGTTCAATTGGTTTGGTATATCCGTTCTCAGCCATTAGAAGTGCGTGTTTCTTAGCTATCGCTAATTGCCTGTCTGGATTTACAACTACAATATCTTTTCCTTTCTGAAGTAGATTAAGGTCATAGGCTTCATGAGCTGAAGTGGACACTTTTGCCATTCCTATTGTTAAAAAGTGTTCTCTTAGTCGGTTTAACTCTACATCATCTTTCTGGAAAGTATCGGCAGCTCTAACTGTCATTTCTTTCGTTCCACCTCCACCTGGGATGACACCAACACCAAATTCTACTAATCCAATGTAAGTTTCAGCTGCGGCAACAACTTTATCGGCATGAAGTGACATCTCGCATCCACCACCAAGGGTCATTGCATGAGGAGCAGCCACCGTTGGGATAGAGGAGTAGCGCATTCTCATCATGGTGTCCTGGAAATATTTGATAGCCATGTTCAGCTCTTCATATTCCTGCTCAACCGCCATCATAAAGATCATCCCGATATTCGCCCCAACAGAGAAGTTCTTACCATCATTGGCAACAACCAGTCCCTGATAATCTTTTTCAGCGATATCAATGGCTTTATTTATTCCATCAAGTACATCACCACCAATAGAATTCATTTTACTTCTGAATTCAACGTTCAGGATGCCATCTCCAAGATCTTCTACAACTACACCGCTGTTCTTGAATACTTCTTTAGATTTTCTAATGTTGTCAAGGATAATGAATGCATCCTGACCAGGAACCTTAGTTTGTTTTTTGTCGTCTATACTATAGTAATAGGTGTTTCCTTCTTTTACGGTATAGAAACTTTTACTTCCACTTTCCAGCATTTCATTTACCCAGGCAGCAGGCTCATAACCTTCGGCCTTCATCATTTCGATACCTTTTTCGACACCAATCGCATCCCAGATCTGGAATGGACCATGTTCCCAACCGAATCCAGCTTTCATTGCATCGTCTATCTTATATAGCTCGTCTGCGATCTCTGGAATTCTGTTAGATACGTATGCGAAAAGAGCTGAAAAACTTTTTCTGTAAAAATCTCCTGCCTTATCTTTTCCTTTTACCAGAACTTCAAAACGATCGGCTACATTATCGATGGTTTTAGTCATCTCTAGAGTAGCGAAAGAAGCACTCTTTCTATCACGATATTCCATAGTATCAAGATCAAGAGATTTGATCTCGCTGGAACCGTCGTCCTTCTTAATTTTCTTATAGAATCCCTGGCCGGTTTTGCTTCCTAGCCATTTGTTCTCCATCATGGTATTGATGAAATCTGGTAATTTGAAAAGTTCGTGTTGCTCATCATCTGGAACATTCTCATAAATACCATTAGCAACATGAACCAAGGTATCCAGACCAACAACGTCTACAGTTCTAAAAGTTGCCGATTTCTGGCGGCCAATTACGGGACCGGTAAGTTTATCTACCTCTTCGATGGTCATTCCCATATCTTTTACGGTATGGAAAAGGCTCATAATAGAGAATATACCAATTCTATTACCGATGAATGCAGGGGTGTCTTTTGCAAGAACTGCCTTTTTTCCGAGGAATTTTTCACCGTACATCTCAAGGAAGTCCAAAACTTCAGGAGAAGTTTCTTTTCCAGGAATGATCTCGAACAACCTTAAATATCTTGGTGGGTTAAAGAAGTGAGTTCCGCAGAAATGCTTTTTAAAATCATCACTACGACCTTCGGTCATAAAATTGATTGGAATTCCAGAAGTATTTGAAGTAATCAAAGTACCGGGAGTTCTATGTTTTTCAAGGTTTTCAAAAACCTGTTTTTTAATATCAAGACGTTCAACAACCACCTCTATGATCCAGTCCACCTCAGAAACCTTGGAAATATCGTCTTCAAGATTTCCGGTCTTTATTCTTTTTACAAAATCTTTGTGGTAAATAGGAGAGGGTTTAGACTTAACAGAGTCCTGTAGAGAATCATTAACGATCCTGTTTCGAACCACTTTATCTTCCAGGGTTAGTCCTTTTTTCTTTTCCTTTTCATTCAGTTCCCTTGGAACTATGTCCAGAAGTAAGACTTCCACGCCGATATTGGCAAAATGGCAAGCGATCCCGCTACCCATAATACCGGATCCTACAACTGCGACTTTATTAATCCTTCTTTTCATTTTTTGGTGTTTATTGTTTTATCTGATACTTATTTCTTTTGTATAAATCTTCTTCTCACTAATTAAATTCAAGATAGTATTGGCAACCTCTATAAAGGTCTTAAGGTCTTTATCTGAAACGTTTTCTTTGACCGCTTCATCAAAACGAAGAACCACACGTTTAGAATAATCTCTCATCTCTTTACCAAATTCGGTTAAATAGATAAGCACGCTACGCCCATCATTAGGATTCTTTTTCCTTATGATAAGACCTTTTTCTTCCATGGTTTTAAGTATCCTGGAAAGACTTGTAGCTTCCATTCCCATTTTGGGGCCAAGTGAAGTAGATGGGGTGCCGTCTTCAGGATCTATGCTTAAAAGGGCAAATCCTGTAGCCATTGTGCTTCCTGCTTTTCCCGCTTCCTCGTTATACATTTTCGAGACGGCCATCCAGGTTGCACGCAATACATAATCTATTGTTTTTTCTTTCATCTGGATTTTGAATGAATCCAAAGTTAGGAAAAATTATTATGCATGCATAATAAAATTCCTATAAAAATATTAATATAGTGAATTAACAGATCAAAAATTCTTAAAACAAAAAAACTCCTCTTGTTAGGAGGAGCTTTTTTTATCATATTCTTAATATCTAATCAAGACCGGCCATATAGTCTTTCATACAAATCTTTATACCTTTCTCTGATTATACGTCTTTTTAATTTCATGGTAGGAGTAAGATGTCCTTCGTCTATCGTCCACGTTTCAGGAGTGAGTTCTATAGCTTTAACTCTTTCCCACTTACCAAATTTTTGATTGTAAAAGTCGACCTCTTCCTGTATACGTTCTTTAACCAGTTTATTATTAGCAATATCTTTTTCGGTTCCTTTTCCCAGATCGATATTTTTGCGACGAGCCCAGTCGGTAATAAATTCAAAATTCGGCTGTATCAATGCCGTTGGCATTTTTTCTCCGTCACCAACTACCATAATCTGTTCTATAAAACGAGACTGTTT